>JBEEGU010000220.1:0-9175 GCA_041167025.1 Verrucomicrobiota bacterium | reverse complement strand
CGCGATCCATTCGGTTGGCGGCCACTGGTTCTGGGTAAACTCGATGGCGCCTACATCATCGCTTCGGAAACGTGCGCGCTCGACCTTATTCACGCGGAATTCATCCGGGAAATTGAGCCCGGCGAAGTCCTCATCATCGACGAAAACGGCTTGCGTTCGGAACGCCCTTTCCGTGATGTGCCGCCTGCCTTCTGCATGTTCGAATACGTATATTTTGCGCGACCGGACAGCATCATCGGAGGTGTCAATGTGGCAAAGGTCCGCACCGAAATGGGACGCGAGCTCGCACGAAAATTTCCAGTCGAAGCGGATATCGTTGTGCCCGTGCCGGACTCTGGAAACTATGCCGCGCTTGGATTTGCGGAGGAGTTAAAAATCCCCTACGAGCAGGCGTTTGTCCGGAACCATTATATTGGCCGGACTTTCTTGCAGCCGAGCCAGCTCATCCGCGATTTCGATGTGCGGGTGAAACTCAATTTGATCAAAGAAATGGTGGCGGGAAAACGCGTTGTGGTGATTGATGATTCGATCGTGCGCGGAACGACCGCGCGCGCCCGCGTCGTAAACCTGCGCGAAGCCGGCGCGAAAGAAGTTCACATGCGGGTGAGCTGTCCCCCCCATCGTTTCGCCTGCCATTATGGAATCGATTTTCCAGATCCGGACAAACTCATTGCCAACCAGATGTCGATGGAGCAAATCTGCACCTATCTCGGCGTCGATAGTCTCGGCTATCTCGATATCGAGGGAATGGTCCGGGCGACGGGCCGCCACTTGAATGAATTTTGCCTCGCTTGTTTCAACGGCAAATATCCCCTGCTGGTAGATCCCGCGCTCGATAAATTCATTATGGAAAAACGGGAGCACCGCGCGAAAGCGCTTGCGGCTGAGGAAGCTCATCCCACTCTGTTTGCCGATTTGAAGTAGTTCTGTCATGTCGAGCGAAGTCGAGACATCTCTCATCCTTTTCTGAGAGCAGTAAGAGATTTCTCGACTTGGCTCGAAATGACAAAAAACAAAAAAGCTTACGCGCGCGCCGGAGTCGATGTCGATCTTGGGAACCGCCTGAAAGGGCGTATTCATCGGCTCGTTAGGCAAACCCACGGGCCACAGGTTCTCGGAAAAATCGGTGGCTTTGGCGGGTTGTTCCGGGCGAATTTTCCCGGCCTCCGCGATCCCGTACTCGTCACTAGTGTCGACGGTGTCGGCACAAAGCTAAAAATCGCATTTCTTCTAAACAAACACGACACCGTTGGCGCCGATTTGGTCAATCATTGCGTGAACGATATCGCCGTCGTCGGGGCGCGGCCACTTTTCTTCCTGGACTACATCGGTTGCGAAAAACTACGCCCGGCTGTTTTCGGTCAACTTCTTCGCGGCTTTACCAGCGCCTGCCGCGCAGTCGACTGCGCCCTGATCGGGGGTGAAACCGCGCAAATGCCGGGGATGTATCGCAAAGGGGAGTACGACCTGGCCGGATGCATTGTCGGTGTGGTCGACCGGAGCAAGATAATAGACGGCCGCAAAATCAAAGCCGGTGATGTGATCCTCGGGCTGCCCTCGAATGGCTTGCACACAAACGGCTATTCGCTGGCCCGCGAAATCCTTTTCAAAAAAATGCGACTCGCACCAAATAGCCGTTTGCCGGGACTGCCCGGAGGCGTCGGTCAGGAACTTTTGCGGGTGCACAAAAACTACCAACCCATTCTTGCCAGACTGCCCGCGGCCATGGTCAAAGGTCTCGCCCACATTACCGGCGGCGGGTTGATCGATAACCTTCCCCGAGTACTTCCGGGAGAGTGCGCCGCCATGATCGAGATCGGAAGCTGGCGCGTGCCTCGAATTTTCCAAATCCTTCAGCAAAATGGGAACGTCGATCCGACGGAAATGTATCAAGTCTTCAACATGGGCATTGGCATGGTGGTGGTGGTCGCTAAGCGCGATGCAAAACGTGCTGCTTCAATTTTGCGAGCAAAGCGGATCGGCTATATCGAGAAAGGAACAAAAAAAACCCGACTCGTGTTCTAACTGGAGGGACATCCGCCGTATGTCCCAAATTTAGCGACGCGACGGCGCGCGTCCCTCGATCTGTAAATGCAGAATCTTCGTTGCTCGCGAGCGAAGCATGGCGATGATCTAATCACACCATGGAGAAGCGACAGCTGGGTAAAACGGACATGGAGGTTTCCGTTCTTGGATTTGGCGGCGCTGAGATTGGGTATGAGAACGCGGCCGCAGACACAGTCGGGACACTTCTCAACGCTGCGCTTGACGCTGGAATCAACGTCATCGATACGGCCGAATGTTACCGAAACAGTGAGGAAATGATCGGGCAAACCATCGGCCATCGCCGCGATCAATTCTATCTTTTCACGAAATGCGGGCATCCTCACGGCGCAGAGAGCGCGCCTAATTGGTCACAAGATTCCATCTTCCAAAGTATCCAGCGCAGTTTGCAACGCTTGAAGACTGACCGCGTCGATATTGTGCACTTGCACAGCTGTTCGGAATCAGAACTGCGCAAGGGCGAGGTCATCATTGCGTTACAGACCGCGCGCGAACGCGGCTACACCCGCTACATCGGATATAGCGGAGATAGCCACGCCGCGCGTTATGCCGCGGATTCCGGCGCATTCGACACTTTGCAAACGTCGATCAATATTGCGGATCAGGAGGCAATCGAGTTGATCCTGCCCATCGCGCGAGACAAAAAAATGGGAGTCATCGCCAAGCGGCCGATCGCTAATGCAGCTTGGAAAAGCGGACACAAACCTATCGATTCTTACCAGCACGAATACTGGGAACGATTGCGAAAATTGAACTTCGAGTTCCTGCGTAATCTCGATTTGGAACAAAGCATTTCCGTCGCTCTGCGATTTACCCTGAGCGTACCGGGAGTTCATACCGCCATCGTTGGCACGGCTAAACCGGAACGAATTCGGGAAAATGCAGCGTTGCTTGAAACGGGTGCGATCGATCAAGATCTCTTTCAAGCAATTCGCGAGCGTTGGCATGAAGTCGCGCCGCGTATTTGGGTAGGTCAAACATGAAACAACGAAAACTTGGTCGCGGTGGTCCGCTCGTTTCTGCGATCGGGCTCGGGTGCATGGGCATGTCCGACTTCTACGGGAAACGCGACGACGACGAATCGATCGCCACTATCCATCGTGCCATTGAGGTTGGCGTCACATTCTTCGATACCGCGGATATGTACGGCCCGCACACGAATGAATTGCTTCTTGGTCGCGCGGTGCGCGGCCGTCGCGAGCAGGTGGTGATCGCAACCAAGTTTGGAATTCTCCGCGATCCGGACAAACCAGGATTCCGCGGTATTAGCGGCAAACCAGATTATGTGCGCCAGTCCTGCGAGGGAAGTTTGCGGCGGCTTGGGGTCGAGTGCATCGATCTCTATTACCAGCATCGGGTCGATCCAGACACCCCGATCGAAGAGACCATTGGTGCCATGGCCGAACTCGTTCGCGCAGGCAAGGTCCGTTATCTCGGTCTGTCCGAAGCGGGGCCCGATACCATCCGGCGCGCCCACGCTGTCCATCCCATCACCGCGTTGCAGTCGGAGTACTCGCTCTGGACACGCGATCCGGAAGAGCAGATTTTACCCGTCTGTCGCGAGCTCGGGATCGGGTTTGTCCCATACAGCCCGCTCGGGCGCGGGTTTTTGACCGGAAAAATCCAGAAAATCGAGGATTTGGCGGAAGAGGATTATCGACTCACCACCCCGCGTTTCCAGGGTGAAAACTTTCAGCGGAATCTCGACCTGGTAAAACGTGTCGAAGAAATCGCGCGTGAAAAACATTGCACGCCCGCCCAGCTCGCGCTCGCCTGGGTTTTGGCGCAAGGCGAGCATATCGTTCCGATACCGGGAACGAAGCGGCGCAAATATTTGCAGGAAAATATTGGCGCGGTGGATGTCGTTCTTAACGGAGAAGATCTTGCCCGTATCCACGAGGTCGCTCCGAAAGATGCTTTCGCGGGATCGCGGTACCCCGAGGCCATGATGAAATTGCTTAGCCGGTAGGTGCTCGCGGAACCAGCGCATGCGCCGCCATGGTCTGCACCACTTCCCCACGCTGATTCCTGGTGACGTTTCGCAGGCGGATGACCCCGTATCCGGATTTTGATTGAGAAAGTCGCGCTTCGAGAATTTCCGTCTCAACCTGGAGTGCGTCGCCGGGACGGACCGCGTTGGGCCAACGCAGTTCATCCACGCCGAGTCCGATCGCCCCTTCGGCAAAGTTCAATGTTTGGACAAACAGACGCATGGTAATGGCGGCGGTGTGCCAGCCACTCGCCACGAGACCTTTGAAAATGGAGCGCTCCGCCGATTTTGGATTGAGATGGAACTTTTGCGGATCGAATTTTTCCGCGAATTCAATGATCGCGCCTCCTGGCACCTCAAAAAATCCGGACAGAAAACGATCGCCTGCCTTCAAATCGTCAAAAAAATGCTCCTTCATCGGAATGGAATCGGCTCATTCTTGAGCCATCCCCGTGATTCAGCAATGGAAAAGCGATCCGAACGCCGAGGAAGGCCGGCCCGAGGGAACGGCTACGAGAATCATTGCCACGGGCTAAGAGTATTCAGGTAACGATCGAATGTGATACCCTCGGCAACACGACGAATGCTGTGTGCACAAATGGAATACAGAACAAGGACCGTATGGTTACTCGTTGGGTGAAATGAACGCCGCAATTAAAATCGAGGGTTTAAGCAAGCTGTACCGAATTGACAGCAATGCTGCTTTTGGCGGGAGTTTGCGTGACAACGCCACGCGGTGGCTGCGAAAAATGGTATCGGGCAAATCGACGGATTTTTCCCGCTGCCCTAACGACTCAGTCAAACAGAATGGCGCTGCGCCGGCAGGTCATCTTTGGGCATTACGCGATATCAACCTCGAGATCGGCCAAGGCGAAGTAGTCGGCATCGTTGGCCGAAATGGCGCCGGAAAAAGCACGCTGCTAAAAATCCTGGCGCGAATTACGCCGCCGACCAAAGGGAGAATCCAATATCGCGGCCGGGTCGGCAGCTTGCTCGAAATTGGAACCGGTTTTCACCGTGAATTGACCGGCCGGGAAAATGTTTTCCTTAACGGGTCCATCCTTGGAATGCGCCGAGAAGAGGTCGCGGCCAAGTTGGACGAGATCGTTGCTTTTGCTGAGGTCGATCAATTTATCGACACGGCGGTGAAATTTTATAGCTCCGGCATGTACGTCCGGCTCGCTTTTGCGGTAGCGGCCCATCTCGACACAGACATCCTGCTCGTCGACGAGGTGCTCGCGGTTGGCGATGTGCGATTTCAAAAAAAGTGTCTCGGCAAAATAGAGAACGCCGCTCGAGGCGAAGGACGCACGGTTCTGTTCGTTAGCCACAACATGAACGCGGTTCAGCGTTTGTGTTCGCGTGGAGTGTTCTTTGAGGACGCCCGGATCGCTGCCACCGGCACCGCGACTGAAATTGCCGCGGCGTATCTATTGGCATGCAGCTCCGAAACCGCGGCATCGGGCGTGTGGATTGATTTGACCGATGCCAACCGGCACGGAACCGGCGAAGTGCGATTTTCCTCAATCCGATACTGCAGCGACCTGGAGAAGGCCGGTTTTCAACCTTATCCGGAAGGACCAGTCGAGTTTTCGATGGTGGTGAACGCTGGCGCCGCTAGGGCCCTTGGTAGCGTGGCGGTGACGTTTTACACCCTTGAAGGAGCCAAGCTGGTAAATGCCGATACGATCTCGTTAGGCCAGCTGGTCGAACTTCGGGAGGGCCGGAACGAGATGCGCCTGAAAATTAAACAGCTTCATCTTAACGCCGGCAATTATATCCTCGGGCTTTACCTGGCAGATCCGCTTGGCGTCGTGTTCGATCATATCGAATCAGCCTTCGAAATTTCAGTCGTCGATCTAGAAGTGAACAAACTGGGTCGAAGACCGGTGTATGACGGCTCGGTATCCTGCGAGTTCGACGTTGTGGAGGTAAGGAACGATGCTGATCGAAGCGCGGACGGTTGAGCCGGGTAAGCGCATTGAGACGGACGTTTGCATAATCGGGTGCGGACCGGCCGGAATCGCGCTCGTTAGGGAATTGGCTGCGCCCGCATTGCAGGTCACCGTTCTCGAGAGCGGGGGCCGGGATTTCGATCAAAACGCTCAGACACTTTGCGACGGCAAGATTATTTCTCCGGACGGATATCCCAGCGATCTCCTTAGGACCGCCCGACGTCGCCAGCTTGGAGGCACAGCAAATCTTTGGAACGACGAACTCGATGAAGGAGAGGGCGACGAACTGGTGCGCCTCGTCCCGCTCGATGCAATTGACTTCGAAAAGCGTGCCTGGGTGCCGGACAGCGGCTGGCCATTTCAGAAATCAGCACTCGAGCCGTTTTATGAAGCCGCGCTGAAGCTTGGTGGCGCGGGTTCGCTGAGCGAGCCGGACCTGGAAACCAGCAAAACCAATCGGGCCGAACTGTTGGGCCCCCATGCTCGACTGGGCACGATGATGTCACAGTTTGGCCCTCGGACGACCTTTATCCGCGACTATCCAGATGCGCTTGCGCGCGACGAAAATGTTCGCGTTTACCTGAATGCGACATTGCTCGAGCTAGTCTCCAGCGACCATCAGGTGCGATATGCGCGGGTTGCCGTTGCGCCTGAACGGGAATTCGAAGTCGCAGCCAAGTTTTTTGTGTTGGCCGCTGGAGGCATCGAGAATGCGCGGCTGCTCTTGCTTTGTGATCAGAAACAACCAAACGGACTCGGCAACGAATATGATGTGGTGGGCCGATTTTTTATGGATCACCCATCGTTCCGGCTTGGGGTGCTGACTCCGGCGGATCGTAATCTTTTTCGATCCGCCGGTCTTTATGATCATCACATGATGAATGGGGCACGGGTGATGGGGAAATTGACTTTTCGCGAAAAAATAATGCGTCAGGAAGAGATGCTAAACATTTGCGCGACACTGACGCCGCGTGCACGCAGTTATGAATCCGACGCGGTAGAAACGGTCAAGCGCGTGATCGCGTCGAAATCGCCCGTCGCAGTAGTGACCTTGCTGCGGAAGGAGTGTCGTCATCTCATAGCCGGCTGGGATGAGGTGCTGACCAAGTGTTACGAGAAGTTAACAAATAAGCGGCTTCGTTATTTCGAAAATAAGGGCGGATGGTCTCGGCTTGAGAATAACGAGCGGCGGTTTCGCCGCTTCGAACTTCGGTGTTTGTCCGAACAGGCGCCTAACTCGCAAAACCGGGTGACGTTGGGCAACGCGGTGGACCGACTTGGCCAGCGCAAGGCGGAACTGCACTGGCGGTGGAGCGCCATTGATCTTCGCAGCATCCGTCGCGCCCAGGAGATTTTGAGAGAGGAGTTTGAGCGGCATCAATTAGGTGAATTTGCTGGACAGCATGAGCTCGACGGTGGTGAGGCGCCACGTTTTGTCAGCCCGCATCATCATCTCGGCACCACCCGCATGCATTCGAATCCGAGGCAAGGGGTAGTGGATCCGAACTGTCAGGTCTACGGCGTGGCAAACCTCTACGTGGCAGGTAGTTCGGTGTTCCCCACTGGTGGTTTCGCCAATCCCACACTGACAATCATTGCGCTGGCATTACGCCTGTCGTACCATCTGAAGGAGCTGATGAAACCACCGCTTTCATCGCTCTCCGGAGCGGTCGTCCCGCCCGCCACGCCAGATGGACGCGCACCGGCTAAATGAAAATCTCGGCCGTCATTTGTACTCGTAATCGAGCCGATTACCTGCCCCAGGCCATCCGGAGTCTGGCAGAGCAAAACATCGTTCGTGATGATTATGAAATTATCGTGGTGGATAACGCTTCGACTGACGCGACCGAGGAGATTGTCAGGCGCCTCATAGGCGAGACACCGAATCTGCGCTACGTTCACGAAAGCAGCGCGGGCCTTTCGGCTGCGCGCAATCGTGGCCTGAACGAAGCGGTCGCGCCTATCGTCGCCTTTCTGGATGACGATGCGCTTGCTGCCAACGGGTGGCTTGCGGCGATTCTCGAAGCGTTCAAGACCGAACCGCGTCCGGCATGTGTCGGCGGGCCGGTGGAAATTTGGTGGGAAATTCCAAAACCAAGCTGGTTCCCGTCGAGCCTGCTAGGCTGCCATAATCGACGTTACGGGGACCATGCCCACTGGTATAATTTTCCCGCTGAGCATCCAATCGGCTGCAACATGGCGTTCGTGAAGCAGTGCGTCGAGGAAGTGGGCGGCTTCAATGTTCTTCTCGAACAATACAACGACGAAACCGAATTGACGCAGCGCATCGTTCAGGCTGGTGGAGGAATTTTCTACCAGCCGGCGGCGAGCGTGCGGCACCTGGTCGCGAAAGAGCGGCTCAGTTTTTCCTGGCAAATGAAACGTCATTATCGCGAGGGGATCTCTCTGGCGATCGCAGCCACGTCTAAAGTGCCTCCTGCGCGAATGCGGCGAATCAAGGAGGTACGACACGATTTGCTCTCAATTGCTAAACGCTGTGTGCGGCTCATTATCAGCCGAGACCCTGTGACCGCCAGAGTCGATCGGCTCGCTCATTTATCGATGTTGGTCGGTAAAGTTGTCTACCTGACAAAATCCCTTCGCCAAAGATGAGCCACCGCCATCCAATACGGCTCTTGCTGCGGGAGCATGGGATATGCGGTGGCACGGAGACCGTCAACCTTCATCTCATCAAAGAATTTACGGAGCTGGCTGAACTCGTCGTATGGGTCATGCCGAGCTGGCGTTTCAAGTACTTTCAAGAGGTTCTTCCCGCCTCAGATCGTCTTATTTATCAGACGCCGGCCTGGCCGCGGGAATCACGCATTCCGCATGCTCTTGAAAAAGCCATGAGGTTTGTCCTGCGACAGAAAACGGTGCCATTGCGTTTCGCGTTTGAGAAATTGCAACGCGCGCTCTCAAACCTCTGGCTCAGCCGGGTTATCCGCAAACACGGCATCACGCATTGCTTTTGTAATTGGATCTTTCGTGTCGATGTGCCACGCGTCAAAGTTCCAATCGCCGCAATGTTAATGGACGTCCGGTGGAAATATTTCCCCGAGACTTTTCCTGGTGTCGACATCGACAAGGAGGACCAGCAGTTTTGTGATTGGCTGGCGAAGTCCAGCATCGTCTTTCCTGTTTCGGAGGTGACCGCCGCGGATAA
>JBEEGU010000219.1:0-2874 GCA_041167025.1 Verrucomicrobiota bacterium | reverse complement strand
CATTGGACGAGCCACTCCGCTTTTTGCTGAGCTGCTGCCTGCGCCTGACCTAACGATGGTTCCGACAGCTTGGCGCCGCCGACAGCTTCCCTCGCCCCGGAAAAATCGTAGGCCGCAATCTTTTGTTTGTAGTTCGTTTCCGCAACCTTCCAAACCGGTCCCTCGGTATCGACAAGTTTCTTGAGCTGTTGTTGCCGGGTTGAATCTTCCTTCTGCTTTTGATCCGCGATCTTTGCGGCCAGGCCTTTTTCGGCCGATGCCAGTTCCTCCGCGAAAACAGTTCGGGTTTTGATCTTTTTCCGAAGGTCACGCACCAGCGAAAGATCAGCCGCAATATCGGCGTTTCTGTCCTTACCTTTCACACGGTTTTGCCAGGTTTGATAAAGCCGGGCATCATCGAGATACTTTTGCGCTACTGGTTTGAGATCAGCAATCCACGCGAAGCGTCCCGTCGGCGCGGCACCAACAAACCGCTCCAGCCACAACACCGCGTTGTTGACGTCGGATTGCTCAATATCGCGCAAGCCGAATAGAAGCGACGCGAAGAGCGTGTAGGGCGCCGCGCTTTTGTCCGGTGGCCCGGCGGGAATTGGCCCGGAGGATAAAAGTGCTTTTGCCGTGGCGGTGAAGAATTTCCCGACATCTGCATCGTCATTCAAAAAACCGGTGACGCCGGCATTTTGCACTTCTTGAAAGGACTGACGAGCTTGCGACGGTTCCCGAGCGATCATGGAAGCGAGGCCTTCGTGCAGAAGAGCCCAGTCATAAAGCGGCTGCTTGTTTCGGGCATCCATCGCCACTCGGGCGAACGCCGCGTGTGCGACGTTATAATGGTTTTGGACCAGTTGCCTGCGCCCGTCTGACATTTGCGATTCGAGCGGAGCAAGAGCGACCAATTGCTCCGCCCTCGCCGAGACGGCGCTAAGCGTTTTCTGGTCGTGTTTTCGCGAGAGAAACGCCCAAAGGGCGACGCCAATCAAAGCGATCAGCAAAATGGCGACCCCGATGATCCAAGGGAGCTTTTTTCTTCGCGTGGCCAGGAACTCTTCTTTTCCGGTCAACAGGCCGTAAGCGTTCTCGAGTTCTGAAACCAGCTCGTCGTAGGAAGCAAAACGCGCAGCCGGCTCCGGCGCGATCATGCGATTAAAAACGCGCGCGGTCGGGACGGAAACCTCCGGCACAACCTGAAGCAAGTCGATTGGCTGCGTCTTGAGTTTTCGCAAGGCGACGGCGGAATTGGTTTCGCCCTCGATCGGAGCGCGACCGGCGATGGCATGAAAAAGTGTTGCACCCAGGCTGTAAATATCGCTCCGGAAATCTTCCGGTTCGTTGTTCAATCGTTCGGGCGCAACGTAGTACGGCGTGCCCCAAATCTCTCCTCGCGTTTCGGCTCCTTCTGCAGCCGCTCCGGCGAGGCCAAAATCACCGATCTTGGCGGTATGTTCGTCCGCAAAAAGAATGTTGGCCGGCTTTACGTCACGGTGAATCAGCTTCTTGGCGTAAGCGGCGCGTAATCCTTTGGCCACCTGAATGCCCGCTTCGAGGACCAGTTCTTCGGGCAAACGTTTTTGTTGTTCGATGAAATCGTCCAAACTTCCATGATCGACCAGTTCCATAACAAGGTAGAATTGGTCGTGATCAGTTCCGGAGGAAAAAACCTGAATGACATTGGGATGATTGACCGACGCAGCGACGCGCGCCTCCTGTTGCAGACGGGCGGCATGATCGATCCCGTCGCCCAAATCTTTGCGCAACAACTTGAGCGCGACCAAACGGTCAAGCAGCGTGTCGCGCGCTTTATATACTGTTCCCATGCCGCCGATGCCTACCGTTTCGAGCAACACAAATTGGTCGAAGGAACGTTCAGCCCGGACTTTCTCGCCACATTGGGGACATTCGACCCGTGCCAAAGGTTCGGCCGCGGCGGTATCGATAACGGTCCCGCAACCGGGGCACGTCTGTTGCAACGAGGAAGTCTCTTTAGTAGCCACCCGGCGGAATTGTAACATCCAGCACTTCCCAAGCAAAGAGAGGCGACACTAAAATGCACGAAGGCGAAAAAGGAGGGACAACCATTACCCTGGTTGTGGCAAAAGAAGCTGCCGGAACTCGCTTCGACCGGTTTCTGACCGACCAAGTCGCGCGATTCTCGCGGGCGCGCATTCAGCAGCTCATTCGCTCCGGCGCAGCAACGCTCAACAGCAAACCGGCTCGGCCCCGCGATCTCGTCCGCACCGGCGACGACATCCGGTTAACCGAGCCCCCTTTGGAAAAGATCGATAATCAACCCGAAGCGATACCGCTCACGGTGCTGTTTGAGGACGAGGACCTCATTGTCCTTGATAAACCGGCCGGCCTCGTCGTTCATCCGGGAGCCGGGCATCGCGAACATACGCTGGTGAACGCGCTCTTGAGTCATTGCCAAAATCTTTCAGGGATCGGTGGCAAAGAACGTCCCGGCATTGTTCATCGTCTCGATAAAGATACCAGCGGTTGTTTGGTGGTGGCAAAAAATGACGACGCTCACCACGGTTTGTCCGCGCAATTTGCCGAGCGGACGGTTGAGAAAATCTACCTCGCGATAGCCGCCGGCCGTATGCGCCGAAATGTGGGGATAATCGAAACGGGAATCGGCCGGCACCCCGTGAAAAGACAGCGGATGGCCGCCACCTCAACCCATGGGCGGTCGGCCAAAACGGAGTATCGCGTGCTCCACCAAGGTACTAACGCGAGCCTGGTTGAATGTCGCCTTCATAGCGGCCGAACTCATCAAATTCGCGTCCACCTTCATCATATCGGTCATCCGATTTTGGGAGATAAAGTTTATGGTCCGAAATCCGGCAAAGATTTTTCGAGACAAATGCTCCATGCCTG
>JBEEGU010000218.1:0-3185 GCA_041167025.1 Verrucomicrobiota bacterium | reverse complement strand
GCCCCCGGTGAGGGAGGGCAGTGAAGCATTGCCCAGCAACATCTCGTGGATCACGGATGTCATTCCGTGCAATCTCTGGGTGATACGATAAAAGTGGTTCCAGACTGATTCACTTCTGCAAAAGATTACTTTTAGGGCGTGACGCGTCCTCTTTTGTCATTCCGAGCGAAGTCGAGGAATCTCTTACTGTTGGCCTTTCTGCCTCTCGTTATTCCTGTTAGGGGATGAGAGATGTCTCGACTGCGCTCGACATGACAAAAAGGGGTGATCAGGTCGACGACACGATCCAACGTGCATCCAAGTGAACGCAGCGCCCGCATTTCATGTTTTCGGGCCGTCGCATCTCACCGTCATTTTCCTGACAGTTGTCCTGCCGTTCTTCCTTGCTCTCACGGTTCACCGAACGAAATCGCGGCTTCTGGAACGCTCGATTCGTTTTTCGATTTCGGCCCTCCTTTTGATTAACTACGTCGCGTATCTCATCGTTGCGCGGCATTTCGGGGTGACGGCCTGGCAGCGTGCTTTACCGCTGCAATTGTGCGATTGGGCAATGGCCGTCATCATTGTCGCGCTCTGGACCGCAAACCGGCGCTGGCTCGAAATAGCCTATTTCTGGGGGATCGGCGGGACGCTCCAGGCCATCATCACGCCGAATCTGCAATTCGGTTTTCCTGATCTACGGTTCATCAGCTTCTTCGTCGCACACTCCGGGATCATCATAGGCATCGTTTTCCTGATGTTGGTTTACGGCTTTCGGCCCCGGCCGATCGGAATCGTGCGCACCTTCGCCTGGACGGAGTTCTATTTCGTCGTCACGTTCACCGTTGATTTGTTGACGGGCGAAAACTACGGCTTTCTTCTGCATAAACCCGAGGCCTTCTCTCTATTGAGTTTTCTGTCCGACTCGCGGCCGCTCTATTTGGTGCAGTTTCATCTGCTCGCGTTTGTCTTCTTTTGCACCTTGTACGCACCGTTCGCTATTGTTGATTTTCTTCGAGGACAATCTGTCGCGGCGCTCTATGAGCACCGATCTTAATAGTTTCGGCGGTCATAGACCGCCGCTACAATGCTCCCGATTGTGAAACCGAATCCGCTCAAAATTGGTTCCGTTACCCTGGGCGGAAAACGCCCGGTCTTTATCCTCGGACCGTGCGTCATGGAATCGGAGAAATTCGTCTGGCGCATGGCGCGTAAGATCGCGCGTATTTGCGCGGAGGAGGGGGTCGATCTCATTTTTAAAGCTTCTTATGACAAGGCGAACCGCACGTCAGTGCGCTCCTTTCGAGGAATCGATGCGCGCGCAGGTTGCAATATTCTCGCGCAGATTAGCCGCGAATTGAAAATTCCGGTTACGACCGATGTTCATTCGCCGGCTGAAGCATCCATCGCCGGCGAGATGATCGATCTGTTACAAATCCCTGCCTTTCTCTGCCGCCAAACCGATCTCTTGCGCGCAGCGGCCGAGACCGGACGCGCGATCAACGTCAAGAAAGGGCAGTTTCTTGCCCCATGGGACGTGAAGAATATCGCGGATAAGCTCATAGCTTTTGGAAATGAGAAATTTTGCTTTACCGAGCGCGGCACGACATTCGGTTACAACAATTTGGTGGCCGATATGCGCTCTCTTTACTGGATTCGTCAGTCTGGATATCGCGTGATTTTCGATGCCACGCATTCTGTGCAGCGACCGGGCGGGGCGGGTGACCGCACCGCTGGCGATGGAGAACTGGCGCCGGTTCTTGCTCGCGCGGCCGTCGCAGCTGGGTGTGACGGAATCTTTATGGAAGTCCACGAAAATCCGGCGCGCGCTTTATCCGACGGCGCCAACCAGATTCCGCTAAAGCAGTTGCCGAAGCACCTGCGCGTGTTAAAAGCAGTCCATGCAGCCGTTTCGTAGCCGGCGCGTCTGCGGGCGGACCACGGCTGTTTTTCTATCCTATATCGTTCTCGCTCTGATCTTTTCCCTGGCCGGTTCCGTTCTGGGCAAAGGTGCCAAGGGCGGGAAAGGCGGCAAAAAGAAAGGGAATACTGCTGTTTCGAGTGCGACCCCGGCCAACGGCGAACAAAGTTTGACCAACATCCCGCTGCCGATCGGCCACGAAGCCAAGGGTCTCGTTCTTCCCGATTTTGATTTGGAAGGGCATTTGCGTGGTAAGTTTGTCGCGGGTTCGGCGCGACGGATCGACGAGGAACACGTTGGTTTTCGAGATCTTAAAATCACCACGTTCACGGATGAAAATAAGATCGATCTCCAGATCGATACGCAAACGTCGGTGCTTGATTTAAAGACACGCGTTCTCACTTCGCAAGAACGCACGACCGTGAAACGAGCCGATTTTAACATCGTGGGCGATTCGGTGGAGTTCGACACCGGCACTCGAACCGGGCGCATGGTCGGCAATGTGAAAATGGTGATTAGCGATCAATCGCATTTGATGGAAAAAACGAACCAATGAGCAGATTGTTCGTGGTGTTGATGCTTTTGGCTGTCGCGAGCGTCACAAATCTTTCAGCCGAAGAGTCCCCTGCGACCTCTCCGGCCAGTCAGAAAAAGGAAAAGAAAGCTGCACCGCAAAAACAGGACAAGCCGGCCACGAGCAAATTGGCAGGCTTCGATGCAACCCCAAATACCGGCCCGATCACGACTGAAATTTACGCCGAGGAAGCATTTTTTGATTCAAACAAAAGCATCGGCACTTTTACCGGCCGGGTGAAAGTGGTCGATCCGCGCTTTAATCTTCAATCGGATAAATTGACAGTTTTTATTAGCAAAGGGGAGAACCAAGGTTTGGAAAAAGCGCTGGCGGAGGGCAATGTAGCGGTAGTTCGGGATCGTCCCGATCCGAACGGCGGTCCTCCGACTCATGCGGTGGGGCGTTCTGACATCGCGACCTATATTGCCACTACCGGGAACGTGGAGCTCAAAGGCACTCCTCGCGTCCAGCAAGGGGTGAATACGCATATCGGAACCAGCCCGGAAACGGTCATGGTGATCAGTCAAAGCGGCCAACTTACAACTCACGGACCCAGTCGTACTGAGATTCGGCAGGCGCCGAAAGAGGAGGGGGACGGCGAAAGTAAATCCGCAACGAAATCCGACGCGAAAACGCAAGGTTCGCCAAAACCATGATTAGCGAAAGTATGCCGGCAACGACTCCTGGGATAGGGTCGGCCCAACCGCAAAC
>JBEEGU010000217.1:0-3102 GCA_041167025.1 Verrucomicrobiota bacterium | reverse complement strand
CGATCGCGCGGGCTGAGAGCGTGTGCTCGCCATTAAGATCCCATGCGGTCCCGTAATATTGATCGAATGTCGCCGCGGTCGCGCTGCCGTACCACGAAGCGAATTGCCACGCGCCATCATCCACGCGCATCTGCACCTTCTGCACACCCAGGTCATCCGATGCGGTGCCGTGGAAGTTGATGCCGCCGGTGACCGACGCCCCGGGCTGAGGAGATGTAATGGCAATCATCGGAGGCGTGATGTCCTGCACCGTTTTTGCCGTGGTCGAAAAGCGAGATTCGAACGGGGCATACAGGTGCATGCCGTCCATAGCGCCAGCGGAAGCGGAAATATGCAGGCTCATCTGCGTCAGCTCCGGGAGACCATTCGGCGTGATATAACTGAGCTGATCGTGATTTGCCGACCACGTAAAAGCGCCGGTCGTCGCTGGCGTGGTAGAAAAAGCCGATTCGACAGAGGCCGTGTCCATCGGTTTGCTGAAACTGATCACGATCTTCGACGGGGTCGGCACATTCGCCATGTCATGCGTGGGCATGATGCTTGTGATAACCGGATCGAGTGGCTGTAGTTGCGACTGCGCGATGTAGATCCGAGACGTGGTCGCAGGAATGCTCAACGGCGGCGTCTGTCCATCAGGTGTGATAGTGATAGTGTCACTGGGATCGAGCAGGTTCGCGAGCAAGGTGCCCGCCGGGTAGGTGCTCGGTCGGGCCGGCATTGTCTGTGTAACGGTAGCCGTGTTTAGAATGACGAAGACTTCCTGAGTTCCGGACACGCGCGAGTAGGCAAGAAGTCCTGGGCCATTCGCGCTGTTCCAGAGATTCCCGTGCGCGCCGCTCCGCAGCGCCGGGTAAAGCCGGCGAAAATTGTTCAACTTCGCTACGAGCTGAAATAGCGGATGTGTTTCGTTAAAATTGTCACCGGCGGAAGGGCCGCTCTCGAATTGACCGGCAAACATGTCTTCACGGTTGTTCGGATCGGCGCCGCCGTTGAAGCCCTGTTCGGTTCCGTAATAGAGGCATGGGATTCCGCGTGCCGTATAAACGAATGCCAGGCCGACGTTCAGCCGCTGCTGGTTGTCGTTGGCGTTGGCAGAGTTGAGAAATCGCGCCTGATCGTGATTGTCCAGGAAAGTAACCAGACGCATCTGCGCGGCCAAATCGTAGTTCGATTCGATCGCGTGGTAATGGTCTTCGATCTGTTTGGTGTTGGTGTTCGCGCGCGCGAAGACGCCGTTGACCGCGAAGTAGAGTGGATAATCGAGCGCCGAATCCAACTCGAACGCGCCGCCGGATTTCGTACCGGTGTACGAACCTACCTTTGCTTCCGAACTATCATAGATCTCCCCGAACATGAAGAAGTTCGGTTTACCAGCGTCGGTGCCGTGCTGATGAATCTGAGGACACCAGTTCTGCCAGAACGAGAGATCGACATGCTTGACCGTATCGATCCGGAACGCATCGAAGCCCTGGTCCATCCAGAATTTGTAGATGTTCGCCATCTGCGTTTGGACGTAGGCGTTCTCGGTTCGGAAATCATCCAGCCCTTCAAGGCTGCCGAGCTCGACCTGCGCTGTATTGGAAAAGTTTTGGATGAAGCCATTAGTGTGGAAGAGGGACGCGAGTGACTGACCCGAGCCGGAATCAAACGGCGTCGCGTATTGCTTTGCGTTGTCGCGGTAAAATAAATTGTATCCGGGCGCGCCGCGAAAGTTCGGGTAGCCGCTGTCGTTGCTATTCAGCAACTGGGCCCCGTGATTGACCACGACGTCGTCGATGACGAGCAGTCCCCTGGCATGGGCGGCCTCGATCATATGCTTCAGGTCGGCCAGGTTGCCGAAGTGCGGATCGACCTTGTAGAAATCTCTTCCCGCGTATCCGTGATAATCGCCGTTGCCATTCAGGATCACCGGCGAAATCCAGATGGCCGTGGCGCCCAGGCCTTTGATGTAATCAAGCTTCTGTTCGATTCCTTTGAAATCGCCGCCGTGCACGCTCTGCCCGGCGGCTGCATTGTAATTCGCGTCTGCGTTATCGTTCGCAACATCGCCGTTGAAAAAACGGTCGGTCACGATCTGGTAAATATTTTGTTGTTGCCAGTCCAGGGCCTTCGCTGACGCCGCCACGGACAGTCCGACGATGAGGAGAAATGCGCAGCGATAGACGGGTCCAGCGTTCATTGAGTACGTGATATTTGCGCGCACACCACGAGACGATTCAATCTTCCGGGGGGGAAGGCGGGCGAGGCGGCGAATAATAGACGAGCGAGGCTGATGCGCAAGCCCCCAGATTTTCGATCAGAATGGCAACGCAAACGGATCTGGCCCGGTAACGACGGGATACGTCCCGACCGGAGTGTTCCGGACGAGATCAAAATCGGCGGTTCGAGATGTTTTTACGGTCCCGGGTTCAATCGGCCCCAAACGAAGAGAAGAATGACCGCGCCGATCACCGACATAATGAACCCGGCCATGTGAAATGAGGAACCGGGCTCAGGTTTGGAAAAGAGGCGACCGATCAGGCCACCGATAATGGAACCACCGATTCCAAGCAGCGTCGTATAGATAAAGCCAAGATGTTGGACTCCGGGCATCACGGCGCGTGCGACGAGACCGATAATGAAACCGACGATAATCGACCAGATAATGTGTAGCATATTCTTGTTGGTTAGGGGCGGAGGCTATCACGCCGGTCAACTCGAACGCGACACTTTTGTTCCAGCGGCAAGACAGCGGGTCCGGAATGCAAGTGAGAGCTATTGGCGCCGGCGATTTGCCTCGTCGATGGCGAGGTATTCGTCTCGGGGCGGGCTGAACGTGTCGAGCACGCGTGAATCTTCCATTGTCTCGACGCCATGTGGCACGTTCCCAGGCAGATAATACGAATCGCCTGTCACCAATTCATGCGATGTCCCCTCAACGATCAATTTCATTCGGCCCTGCAACATATGCACCACCTGCTCCTGGGGGTGGTGGTGTTCGGGCATTTTGCTGCCCGATTCGAGGTGCGCGAGCATTTGATACATTGTTTTTCCGCTTGTAACCGTCTGCCGCTTGATACCAGGGCAGATCTCGATCCAGGGATTGTCGTTTTTCATAAATTC
>JBEEGU010000216.1:0-5024 GCA_041167025.1 Verrucomicrobiota bacterium | reverse complement strand
GACCGCATCCTGGTGCAGATCCCGGGGTTGGACCCGGCCAAAATCCAGGAGGCGCGTGACCAGCTTTCACGCGTGGCGAAGCTGGAATTTCGCATGGTTTATCCCGACAGCGGCAAACGCCTGGAAGAAATCGATGCCGGCCAGCAGGTCATTCCGCCCGAATATCGAATAGAGATTTACAAGCCTCATGCCGATACCGACCAAGGGCAAAAGCCCAAGGAAGAGCGTCTATTAGTAAAGAAGAAGGCCGATCTCGGTGGCAACCGGGTATCTGGATCGCACGCCTATTACGGCAATGAAGGCTGGGCCGTGCAGTTAAAGTTCGATGGTGAAGGGGCGAAACAGTTTGGCAAGATCACTGAGGCGAACGTCAATCACCGCTTCGCTATCGTTCTCGACGGCGTCATTCAATCCGCCCCGGTCATCCGAACCGCCATTTATGGCGGCGACGCTGTCATCTCGGGACGGTTCACCGAGCAGGAGGCTCGCGGCCTCGCCAGCGTGCTGGAAAATCCACTGCAAACGCCGGTCACGATTGAGGAGGAACGAAGTGTTTCCCCCACGCTCGGACTCGATTCGATTCGCGCCAGTATCAATGCCGGTTTGATGGGACTAGCAATCACGCTTGTTGCCGTGATCTTCTATTATCGCCTGGCCGGACTCATTGCCGGTCTTACCCTCATCATCAATCTCATTCTGTTGATTGGGGCGCTGACGATGTTCCGTTTCGTCCTGACCCTGCCCGGCATCGCCGGCATTATTTTGACGATTGGTTTGTCAGTCGACGCCAGCGTCCTCATTTACGAACGGCTCCGGGAGGAATTAGCTTCGGGCAAGACCCTTAAAGTCGCCGTGCAAACGGCTTACGAAAAGGCTTTCAGTTCAATCTTCGACGCCAACGTGACGACGTTGATTACAGCGGCGATTCTGTTTTGGCAGGCGAGCGGTCCAGTCAAAGGCTTCGCTATTTCACTGACACTCGGAATCCTGGCATCGCTGTTCACCGCGCTAATCGTCGGCCGAAACATCTTTAGCTGGCTGGTCGACACCGGCCGGGTCAAAAGCATCAAGATGCTGCATCTTATTTCCTCCAAGAATATCAATTTTCTGGGCAAAGGTTTTCTCGCTTGCATGTGTTCGCTCGCCCTTCTCATCGCGGGCGGAACTGCGTTTTACATTCGCGGTGACAAGAACTTCGGGGTCGACTTTCGGGGCGGCGATCTCCTCACCCTGAGCACGAGACAAAATATATCGGTCCACCAAGTGCGCGAGGCGCTCAAACCCCTTCACTTGGATGACGCGCTCATTCAGGAATCGAGACAGGGAGACAAGGTCTACAAAACCATTCGTTCGCCTTTAAACACCAGCGAACAAATTCAAAAGCAGGTGATACAATCGTTGCCAGCGGCCGGCTTTAAAGTGGAGCGCGCGGAGCGGGTCGGTGCCCTTGTCGGCGGCGAACTGGCGAAAAACTCGCTCATCGCCTTGGGGCTTGGGATTTTAGGAATTCTGATTTTCGTCACGTTTCGTTTTGAGCTTTCGTTTGCAGTGGGTGCGATCGTCGCCCTGCTTCATGACGTACTGATCACCGTGGGCGTGTTCTCTTTGCTCGGGCGCGAACTAACGCTGACCATGGTCGGCGCGGTCCTGACGATAGCGGGTTACTCAATCAACGACACCATCGTCGTTTACGATCGAATCCGCGAGGGGCTGGCCAGTGGGCGCCGCGGGTCGATTGAGCAAATCATGAATGAAAGCATCAATCAGACATTGAGCCGCACCATTCTGACCAGCACCGTAACGCTCATTCCAATCGTGTGTTTGTTTTTCTTCGGCGGGGCCGTTCTGCGCGATTTTTCACTCGCCATTATTATCGGCGTAGTGGTCGGGACGTATTCGTCAATCTTCATTGCGTCGCCGATTGTGCTGTGGTGGACCCGCGCCCGTGGGGGCGGCGCAAGCTCATTGCGTCGTGAAATCATCCAAAAAGCAGCCACGAGCCCAGCGGCTTCATAACTAAAATCGCGGATTTTTTGGTCCGGTGCGGGGGTTGCAGGGGATGGACTGTGGAATGCCAGGTTATTATCCTTATTACCAGATGGTTACGCGAGACGTTCCTCGAGCACAAACCTTCTGCGAAAAGCCCCAGTTCGTGGAACGTTTCGAGCTGGTTTGATCGCAAAAGTTGACGGGCTACCCCGGCACAGCTAGGCTCCCGCTCACAAAAGTTTTCAAACAAGAGAAAGATCGTCGATGCCAGAAGTCATTGTCCGTAAAGGTGAACCAGTTGATCGGGCGCTAAAGCGTTTGAAGAATAAGCTCGATGCTGAGGGCATTCTCGAAGAAGTGCGCCGCTTGCGGGCGTTTGAGACTCCTTCGCAGAAAAGCCGTCGCAAAGCGAAGGCAAACGCGAAGCGCGGCCGAACGAAATTCCGGTTCAACCCTGCGTGATTTAGTTCGAGTTTGCGATGCGTTAGATGGACTCGCTGCGGCGAGTCCTTTTTTTTCGAAATAATGGGATGCCAAGCGCGTCCCTACTCACACTCGCAAGCAATCCGGAAGCCGAGATCGTTACAGGAGTAATTAGGAATGTTGGATCCGCGGGCCGTCGTTCGCACACTGTTGAAACGTGATTTCCAGCTGCCTCCGCGATAGACCCGTTTGGCGCCGCAGGTCGGACCGCGTGGATTAATCCTCGGTGCGCCTCGATAGGCTTCGAAGTAGTCGATGCACCATTCCCAGACGTTGCCGGCCATGTCCTCGATTCCAAACGGACTTGCTCCGAGAGGAAAACTTCCAACCGGCGAGCTTTCGGGAAATCCATCATCAATTTCGTGATCGCTCCACGGAAAAACGGTATTTTTGTCCGCAAAATTGGCCAAATCGCCACGTCGATCGTAATTACCCCATGGATATTTTCGCCCGTCTGTTCCGCGCGAGGCATACTCCCATTCGGCTTCGGTTGGTAAGCGATATTTTTTCCGCTCACGCGTGCTCAACCATTGGCAAAATTTCATCGCCTCGAGGCTGCTGACGTAAACCACGGGATGACGATCGCCAGCGCCAGGCGGGCGCTTACGCGCATGGGTCGGATCGAAGGTTTCATAATCCGCATTCGTGACGAGATACCGCGACACATAATACCGGCTCAATGTAACACGGGTTAGCGGACGTTCGTTTGGTGTTGCGTCCGGTGCTTCACTGCCCATTACGAAACGCCCGGATGGAACAAAAATCATTTCGCCACCAACGGAATTTTGAAAATTGATGAACTGCGCCCGTTCGGCCGTTTCGTTAATCTCGAACGGAACTTCGTCCGTGGCGGGCTCCGGATCGGTCTTCTCCGGTTGCTTCTGAGGGACAGCGGCTTTGCGAGGCTCGGGTTCCGTCGCCGGATCAGAAAGCTTGTCCGCTTCGTCCAGGTAGGAATCAACCAGATCCTCTGCCTCATCAACGGCGATGCCCAGGTTCTCCGCCATGTTTACGAACGCGTCTCGCTGATCATCTGTCATTGAATCGCTGTCCAACCCGCTAAGACGCAACATGCGCAGAAAGTCTTCTTTGGGATCGAGCGATCCCCTGCGCCGCGGCCGTGTAGTGCCCGACGGGCGCGCAGCGGCCGTGGAAGCAACGCGCCGGGCGCCAGTGTCTTTCAATTCCGCTTCAATGCAGGCGAGAATTTGTTCCTTGGTCAGGCCGTGTTCGGACCCAAATTGGAAAAGATTTTTCTCCGCCTCGGGGCTGAGGCCGCCATCAGCCAGCGCGAAAGCGATAAACTTGTTTAGCTCCACCACCGCCGCCTCTTGTAACCGGGCCGCCAGCTCGTCATCCATGGCGCGACGCCGCTGTGGATCGAGAAGTTCCACCCGTGCTTCGGTCAGATAGCGGGAAGATTCTTCCAAACCTGGCTGGAGCAATTGCGCGAGCGGATTGCTCGGCTGGTTTTTAAGCGGCAATTTTTTCTGCCACCAGCGCATCAGCTCGCGGCAATGCTCTTCGATTATTTCGTTGCTCGGATTCGCTCGCGGATCGAGGCAAAGCCGCTCGTATAAATTGGGAGATTTGTATTTCGACCAGCCATCCCACTTTTGCGGGTCGTCTGGCAACGGCAATGGGAAGCTGATTTCGTATTTCACCGTCATTCGATCGTTAGTTCGTCGAGGCCGGTGGCAGCTTGTTTGATCTCATTTTGCGCCAAGCCCGTGTTGCGTTCGATCAAAACTTCGGAGCGCTGACCGCATGCTTCCACGGCTACTTCCAGGACTTGGTTGGCATTGTACTGATAACTCAATTGAACCGGCGAACCTTTGGGCAGGAACGGAGGAAGGCTGATATCGCAGCTGCCGAGCGGAGTACACTCTGCCGGCATCGTGCTTTCGCCCTCGACAATCTTCACCACCGCCCGCGGCATATTGGCGTTGGCTGTGCCGAAGTGGTTTTTTGCGGTCGCCGGGATGGCGGTGCGCTTTCGGATCATGGGAAAAACATATTCCTCGAGGTTTTTTTCATCCCAGAGAACAACGCCCAGCGTGTGGGAAGTGATATCGTTGACCTGCATCAACCCGCCTTCACGGGAGGAAAATTGCTGCCGGGTATTGTCCGCCAACAGCTTTTCACCGGATTTTTCCTCCTCGTCCAACATCGACAACGTCCCTTGAATGGCTGCGCCGAATGCGACTGCTTCGTCCGGATTCAAATCGCTGACTGCCGGCGCCTTCGATAACTCCGAAATCATCTGGTGCACCATCGGCATACGCGTCATGCCGCCAACCAGGAGGATCTTGTTAATGTCTTCCCATTTGATGTTCGCTTCCTGCAACGTCATCTCGCAAATGATTTTGCATTTCTCGACCAGATGACGGCAGCGCTGCTCAAAATCCTCGCGAGTCAGATCTACTTTGACGCTTTTTCCGTGGTGCTGATGGACGATGGTAGCCTGTTTTCGACTTGAAAGCTGAATCTTGCCTGCGACGGAACGTGTTTGGAGGTCCTGGTAACTCTGCAGGTCGAGCAGCGGATTCTCG
>JBEEGU010000215.1:0-4613 GCA_041167025.1 Verrucomicrobiota bacterium | reverse complement strand
TTTTAAAGATAGCCCCGTTCGCGCAACAGCGGCTCGCATAATAGAAGGGCCAGGGTGCAAGGACCGTTTTTCATCTTGCCAGAACGCGCGAGCTTTAACACATCCTCGGCGTCCATCATCTTGACCCGGATTTCTTCCGTCGCTTCGGTCGATGGCTCTTCTGTCACTTCAACATTCTCAGCCAGGAAAACGTGACAGATTTCGTCGCTAAGCGACGGGCCGGAGTAGAAAAAATTGACATAAGTCAACACGCTCGACGTGGCCCCGATTTCTTCGCGCAGCTCCTTGCGCACAACTTCTCGCAAGGATTCATCGCCCGTATCGTGAGTGCCGCCCGCGGGGATTTCGATGCACCATTCGTCAATGGGATACCGATACTGCTCGACAGTCGCAATCTGTCCGTCCCGGGTGACAGGAACAATCACCACGGCTTGAGCGCGCTCGATGTAGGCGTATTGCGTCGGTTTGCCACGAACGTCAATCTCGTCCACGCGGGCTTTCAAGACCTTGTTCGTAAACACCTCTGCGGTTTCGCGCAGGCGCCATCCCAGACTTATCCCGTTCGGCTTGTCCGGCTCCGTGACATCGAGATCCACAGTCATCTAGTTATGCGCGCCGAATGAAGATGCAACGGCTTCCTTCTCGGTCCGTTCCGGCTCGCCTAACGGTTGCCGCACCCTTCACGAAATACTGGCTTCGGCCGGTTGAATCCGGCCGTCGGGACCGAGCGGTTCGCCTGTCGGCCGGTGGTCGTGGTGAGTGTGTCCACTTCGCAGGAACGGCACCCGATCGAGAACATGTTCCTGGAACCATTCCAGCCAGAGATAGATCACGGGTGTAACGAATAACGTCACCATTTGCGAGAAAATTAGGCCTCCAACGATAACCAAGCCTAACGGGCGTCGAGACGAAGCGTCCTGACCAAAACCAAGCGCGAGCGGTACCGCGCCCATCAACGCGGCGAGTGTTGTCATCATAATCGGCCGAAAACGTTCGACGCTCGCTTCGTGAATCGCGGAACGCAGGTCCCAGCCTTCATCGATCCGCTGCAGGGCAAAATCGACAACCATGATGCCATTTTTTTTCACGATACCGAGCAACAAAAACAATCCGATCACGCTGTAGAGAGACAAAGTAGAATTGAACAGCCACAAGGTTGCCAATCCGCCAACGGCAGCGGGAACGATCGCGGGAAACAATACCGTGATCGGGTGAACGTAGCTTTCGTAAAGAATGCCAAGGATCACGTACATCACGAAGATAGCGCCGACCAGGAGTAACGGCAGCGCACGGAAAAGTTGCCTGAATACAAGCGCTTCACCCTGGAAGGTTGACTGCACGCCCGAAAATTGCTGATGCACTTGCGCGAAGGAATCTTCGATGAACTTCGTGGCATCGCCAATCGCGACGTCCGGAAGCAAATTAAAATTGATCGTGACGCTGGTAAACTGATCGAAATGGTTGACTGCCTGCGGTCCAACCACCGTCTTTGTCGTTGTTACGGCGCGCAGGGGGACGAGGTCCGAGCTGGTTCCAGTCGTTGTAGTGATCCCGTTGCTTCCCGTAGTGCTGCCACTTTGGGTAATCGTGCTGCCGCTGTTACTGCGCACATATAGGTTGTTGAGATCGCCCGGCTGCGCGCGCTCATTGTCCTTTACTTCGAGGATAACCTGATATTGGTCGTCCGGCTGTTTGATCAAGTAGACGTAGTTCTGGGAGTAGGCGTTCTTCAACAGACTTTGGATCGCGGAAGTTGAAACGCCGTAGGTCGCGGCGCGCTCGCGATCGATGTCAATCGTCAAGTTTGGCGTGTTGTTGTAATAATCGGAACGAACCGAAGCGAATCCTTTGAACCCGCGCAGTTTCGTCATCATTAGATTTCCCGCGCCATAAACGTCTTCCGGAACGATGCCGCTGAGGGTGTAGGCGTACTGGCCTTGGGTCTGGTTGGTCGCGCCGACGTTGATCTGCAACACCGGACTCGGCGATATAACCGCGGTCAGGCCCGGAATTGTGTTGATCGATTTTTGCAATCGCAAAAGACATTGCTCGATCGGATCGCGTTGCTCGGGCGGTTTGAAAACACAGAAGACGATGCCCTGTGACGATGCGCTGCGAGAACCGGAGCCGACGTTCGTAAAAAACTGGGCCACGCCCGGTTCGGCTTCGACTTTTTCATTCACCAGTTTTTGAAACGCGCGCATTTGCTCGGGCGACGTTCCCTCCTGAGCAATGAAAACGCCGCGAGCAAACCCGCTGTCTCCGACCGGCAGCAACGTGAAGGGCAAATGGGTAAAGAAAAAGAAAAGTCCGAGAACACAAACGACCAAAATCGGAATGGTCAGCCACGCTCGATCGAGAAATTTATCGAGTGCGCGGCTGTACCAGTCGATCACGCGCTTGATAAAGTCGCCGGTCCACTTTTCCATACGTGTCCGTTTATGGCCGGCTTTGCGTTCGCCAAGAATGCGCGCGCACATCAATGGGGTCAGGGTTAACGAAACCAGGCCGGAAGCAAGAATCGCGACGATAATAGTGATCGAAAATTCCTGAAAGATGCGGCCGAGTAATCCGGGTAGGAAAACTAGGGGAATGAAAACGGCCGCGAGCGAAAGGGTCATCGACAAGATTGTGAATGAAATTTCGCCGGCGGTGTTGTAAGCCGCTTTCAGAATGGATTCGCCGTGCTCGGCGCGCCGGATCACGTTTTCCAAGAAGACAATCGCATCGTCGACCAAAAATCCGATGCAAAGAGTCAACGCCATCAAGGTCAGATTGTTGATCGAAAATCCGAGCAGGTACATCACCGCGAAAGTGAGCAGTAATGAAAGCGGCAACGCGACCGCTGGAATCAAGGTATCGGTCGCGCGGCCGAGAAAAACGTAAATCACCATCACCACCAGAACGAAGGCGATCAGAAGGGTTACGCGGACATCATGGACCGAATTCACGATCGTCTGGGACCGATCGAATACGGGCGTGAACCTGATCGATCCCGGCAAACTTGCGCGCAACTCCGGGAAAAGCGCCTTCACCGAATTCGCAACTTCGACCGCGTTTGCGCCGGCCTGCCGCGAAACCGCCAGCACAACGATTGAGCCCGGCGAATTAAACCCACGCGCCCAAAAGAAGCGCGAAGTGCGCTCATCCTGCACACCCTGTTTGACCTCCGCGATGTCGCGCAAGTAAACCGGTGAACGATCCTTGTTCCGCGCGACGATGAGATTGCGATAACCTTCGGCCTGGTCGATTTGGCCATTCGGTTGCAATACAAACGTGCTATGCGGCCCGTCGAATTGCCCGGCGCCAGAGTAAACCGTTCCTGCTTTGATCGCATTCGCGATGTCGTCCATGGTCAATCCGCGCGCAGCGATCGCCGCGGGATCGGCTTTGATCCGGATCGCGCCTTGCACTCCATAGATGTTCACCTGCGAAACGCCGGGAAGAATCGCAATGCGCTGGGCCACGACGGTGGAAGCGTACTTATATAGATCGCCGTCGGTCAGCGTGTCCGACATGAATCCGAGCAGATAAACCGCCTGATCATTCGGGTTGGTTTTGCTAAATGTCGGCGGACTCGGCAGATCCACTGGCAATTTGCCGGTCGCGCGCTGGATCGCGGCCTGCACGTCAGTCGCCGCGTCGGTGATGCTCTTACTCAGAACAAATTGGAGAGTGAGCTGCGTGTTGCTTTGCGTGCTCTGACTGGTGATGATGTCGAGCCCGGGAATCTGGAGAAACTGCTTTTCTAGCGGCGTGGCGATGTTGTTCGCCATCGTAACCGGATCGGCTCCCGGATAAACACAGGTGACCTGAATAATCGGATAATCGACCGCCGGCAGATCGTTGACGGCGAGCTTATTGTAGGTCGCAATTCCCGCGACGATCACAGACAAAGTCAACAACACTGTCATCACCGGCCGCCGAATAAATGGTCCGGATAGCCCGGTTCCTTTAACCGGAACTAATTTTGGCGACTCTTGCCTTCCTCCCGCAGATTCCGATCTTAGACGGTGCCGATCCTGCGTTTCGCGTTCGCCATTATCGGAACCATCGTGTTCGTTCGAGCGATCCATGGAAAAATTACTTTTTCAGCGCGCCTTCCGTTTCGCTCGGTGCATTCGGAGAGTAGGGTTTGGGATCGATCTTCGTCCCCGGAGCAAGCGCAAGTTGTCCGGTCACGACCACAGTTTCGTTGGGTTCCACACCGCTTTCGATTACGGTAAGGTCGCCATCCTGCCGTTGGCCGGGTTTGACCGGACGAAGATCGACGGTGTTATCCGGCTTCATCACAAAAACAAACGGCCCGCTTTGACTGATCTGCACCGCTTGCGACGGAACCAGCTTCGCGTCTTTAACGGTATCGAGAATGAAACGGACCCGAACAAATTCGGAAGGCCAAAGCGCTCGGTCCGGGTTCGGCGTGACCGCACGCGCTTTCACGGTTCCGGAACCGGGCTGAACCGCGTTATCAATAAAATAAAGATCCCCGGTGCGCGGAGGAATTTTGTCGTCAGGCGACACGGTCTGCACTTTCACATTTGGTCCCCCGAGATATTTCCGAACCAGCGCCAGATCGTTTTCGCTGACGGTAAAGTCGGTATAAATGGGAT
>JBEEGU010000214.1:0-4572 GCA_041167025.1 Verrucomicrobiota bacterium | reverse complement strand
CCTGCAAAATCAGGCCGAGTACATTCGGTCACCTGAATCGTGGATGCTGAACGCGTTCGTTCTTCCTGTGGCAAAATTTGACGTCGCCGCGAATTATCTTTCGCAATTTGACCGCAACAATCCGCTTCGCATTTCCGCGCTCGGTCCGAAGAGCGAGAGCGCGGCGGAATTTCGCGACAATCTCAGTTCTGTGGTCGCAGCCATGATTTCATTCGCGCCTGCGCATCATGGTGTCGCTGCAATTGACCAGTTGGAGATGCCTCTCCCGCCTGATTGCGACTCAGCCTTGGTTCACGATTTGCCTTCAACTATCGGCGAACTGCAATCGTCGACATTCTGGGAAACGCCGGCCGACCAGGCCGAACGCATCATCTCTTGGTTGGCAAACCGCAATTCCGCACAGGGCGCCAATCCATTGGGTTGCAAATTGCGAACTGGTGGCGTCACTGCCGATGCGTTTCCAACTTCTGAGTCAATCGCGCGGGCCCTCGTAGCCTCGGCTAAATATGGTGTCCCGATTAAATTTACCGCCGGTCTCCATCATCCGATCCGCCATTTTCGCGAGGAAGTGAAAACGAAAATGCACGGTTTTCTTAATGTGCTCGGCGCGGGAGTCCTCGCTGCCGAACATGCCTGGGACGAACAAACAACAACGACGATGCTCGAGGACGAAAACCCCGCTTCATTTCTCTTCGACGATCGATTTTTCAGCTGGCGGGAATGGAAAATCGACACGAAGAATATCCAAGTTCGGCGCAAATTGGTTACTTCCTTCGGCAGCTGCAGCTTTGATGAACCCCGCGAGGATTTAGCCGTTCTCAAAATTTTGTAGTTGTTCAACCGCCGTTTTATCTCGGTGTCTGAAACCCAGCGCGTAGAATTCCGAAATGCCGCTTAAATCGTTTGTCGAAGTCCCATCCGGTTCGCATTTTCCGTTGGAGAATCTTCCGTATGGCGTTTTTTCACCGCGCAAAGGTACGGCGCGCGTGGGTGTCGCCCTGGGCGATTACGTTATCGATCTATCCGTTTTGGAGGAGGCGGGTCATTTTGCGGATACCGGAAATCGTCGTGTGTTTTCCCAAAGTTCCCTGAACGGATTCCTTGCGCTGGGACGGCCGGTCTGGCGCAAAACACGCGAAACTTTGCAGCAACTTCTCGACGCGGCGACACCGACTTTGCGCGATGACGCGGCCCTACGCGAGCGGGCATTGCTGCGAAAGAGCGATGTGACGATGCATCTTCCCGCGCACATCGGCGATTACACCGATTTCTATTCCTCGTATCATCATGCCCATAATGTTGGCACGATGTTGCGCGGGGCCGAAAACGCCCTGATGCCAAACTGGAAGTGGCTGCCGGTGGCCTACCATGGGCGGGCCAGCTCGATTGTACCGAGCGGAACGCCGGTTAGGCGGCCCCGGGGCCAAGTCAAACCGGCCGACGCAGAGAAGCCCGTCTTTGGTCCCAGCAAGAGCTTCGATTACGAACTGGAAATGGCGTTTTTTGTCGGGCCACCAAACTCGTTAGGCGATCCGATTCCGATCGACCGAGCGATTGACCACATCTTTGGGTTCGTTTTGATGAATGACTGGAGCGCGCGCGACATTCAAGCGTGGGAATATCAGCCGCTGGGACCTTTTCTGGCGAAGAATTTCGCCACCAGCATTTCTCCATGGGTGGTGACGCTCGACGCGCTGGACCCTTTCCGGAAACCGTTGCCGCCGCAAGATCCTGAGCCACTGCCTTACTTGCGATTAGCCGGCGATTTTACTTTCGACATTCATCTCGAAGCTCGGCTGCAAACGGCGAAGATGAACGCTCCGCACACCTTAACGCGCACGAATTTTCAGAATCTGTACTGGAGTGTTTCCCAGCAGCTCGCCCATCACACTGTCGGAGGATGTAACCTGCAACCCGGCGATCTGTTGGCCAGCGGGACGATCAGCGGACCGACCGAAGACTCGCGCGGGTGCATGCTTGAGTTGACCTGGCGCGGCGCGAATCCCTTGACCTTGCCGAGCGGTGAAACGCGTAAATGGTTGGAAGATGATGATACGCTGGCCATCACGGGCTGGTGTGAGGGAAAGGGATATCGCGTCGGTTTTGGCGAAGTCAGCGGATCGGTGCGAGCGGCATGAACGACGTCGCGCTGGCGCGGCCGAACAATGGCTCCAATCGAACTAAACTTTGCTGGCGTTTTGCTCGGACCATATCCTGGGTCGCTCATCCCTTGGCATTTGTCAGCACGTCACTGGCAATCGTTGTCCTCTTGAAACTTGCCAATCGAGTCGGTCTTTCGATCCTCCTCGCCCTTTTCGTTTCCGTAGTTCTGCCGACCGCCCTGCTTCTATTTCGCGGCGTCCGCTCCGGCCGATGGAGTGACGGAGACGTTTCCATTCGCAGCGAACGAATGCATTTCTATCCAGGAGCTATTGTGTTTTCCGCTGCTGGAGTAGCCGCACTCTTATTTTTGCATGCGCCGGATTTCATGATGCGTGGCGCGTTGATCACTCTAGCCCTCCTGGTTCTCGCCGCTTTGGCGAACTTCCGCACAAAACTTTCGCTGCACGCGTTGTTCGCGTTTTACTGCGCGCTCATTCTATTGCGGGTGTATTGGCTCGCCGGAGTAATCGGTTTATTGGTCGCTTTGCTCGTCTTCTGGTCGCGGCTTTATCTGCGCCGGCACGATCTGCCAGAGATGTTAACCGGAACGCTATTCGGAGTTTCCGGTGGAATTGTCGCTGCCTGGTGGCCCTGAATTCGGTAGCGGGAATTTTTTTGGGATACTTACCGAAACGGCCCGAAAAGCTCCATCATCATTCTTGGATCGAGGCATTTACCCAGACCGGTTCGCGTGAGATATTCGCCAGGTGAATGAGATGCACATCGCTGCGTCTAATGACACAAGCCACTAATAGAAAGATTATATGAAATTCATCCTCACTACGATTTGCGCGAGTGCGCTCTTCATTACCCTCGCGACGGCACAAACCTCTTCAACCACCACGACAACCGCGCAGACGCAGACAACTACGACCACCACGGAAAGCGTCGGCACGGTCTCGGACTTTACCCCGGGCGCTGCCCTCGTTTTGAACACCGGCTCAGGTGAACCGGTCCACTACAAGCTCGGCAAAACTGTGACCTATATCAATGCCAAGGGCAAAGTGATCAACGCCGAACGAATCAAAAAAGATAGAAAAGTTCGTGTCCACTATGTCAAAGAAGGCAACGACATGGTCGTCGACAAGGTGACGGTCGTTAAAGATAAAGAGTAACTCGACGCGGATTCAGAAATTCTTTGCGCCCGGTGTTGGGAATCTCCCCGCACCGGGCGTTTTTTTTGGCTGGTTGGAGCTGGCTCGCAACGTTCGACCCTGGCGATTGAATGTTGGACGTTGAGCGTTTGCTTCTCATGTCTCTCTGTATGAAATACCTTGGCGCTACATGGGCCTGTAGCTCAGCGGTTAGAGCAGGGGACTCATAATCCCTTGGTCCCAGGTTCGAATCCTGGCGGGCCCAGTCTTCGCTTGGAGCGCAGCGAAAATCGAAGGCTGCCACGCCGGAGCCTAGCGGAGGCAGGCGGACTTGTTGATCGCACTTATCTTCAGGCGCTCCAAGACTACGGCTTGGCAAGCCAGTCAATGAAAGCTGTGTTTTATGTTCACATACTTAGCAGCGAGGGAAATCCCAGCCGCCCATTGCACCAGGATCACGCAAGACTTATCGACACGACTGCAACAGCATAACCGGGAGCATGCTCGCACACTGCAAAAGGCCGCCCGTGGAAAGTTGAAACCGCCACGGTGATGTTTACCTCTCCCGCCAAAGCGCGAGCTTTCTAGAAATATCTACAAACCGGCTCTGGCCGCGAATTTGCTCGCCGCCATTTTTGACAATCCCTATCGCAAGTTTCGCATTGCGGTTTGCCCTTTGCGGATTTGGGATAGACCCCGTGATTCGCCGAACCACCTTGTTAGTCGAGCTCCTGTTACTTGGTGCGCTTATCCTGACCACACGCTGCGCTAACTACCAGGACGTTTTCGTTGGTGGTAATATTTACTTCACCGACGCGGATTGTTACTCGCGCATGACTCGGGTCCGGATCTGCGCGCAACATCCGGGGACAATCGTGCGCCGCCACGATTTCGAGAATTTTCCATTCGGCACCACTCCTCACACGACTGCTCCGCTGGATTATTCGATTCTCGGTTTATCGCTCTTCCTCCTTCCGTTCACGCATCACGCGCTCGATCTCGCCGGGGCGTTGATTTCCCCACTTCTGGCTCTCCTCGGCGCCTATTTCCTTTATTGGTGGTCGCGGCGAATGAATCTTCGTTATCGCTGGGCCTTGCTTCTTCTCTTTGCGCTCAGTCCAATTCTTGTCCACGGAACCCAGCTCGGCCGGCCGGATCATCAATCGCTCGCCATCGTTCTCGTGCTGGTTGCGCTTTGTTCAGAGTGGCTCGTTCGCGTCGAGCAGGTGCAGCGTTGGAGTGTTCTGAGCGGAATCGCGTGGGGCGCCGCCGTCTGGGTGACCGGGTATGAACCGCTCATCTTGCTCGTTTTAAT
>JBEEGU010000213.1:0-4534 GCA_041167025.1 Verrucomicrobiota bacterium | reverse complement strand
TGGCCGCTCACCCCGTCGAACAATCGGGCGCACCGTCGACCTTGTCCTTGAATGGCGAACCGATTTATTTGCGCGGAGCACTTTACCAATCTTATCATCCGGAAGGCGTCTATACCGCTGGCGATGTCGAAGCGATTCAAGACGACATTTTGCAGGCAAAAAAAGCCGGTTTCGATCTTTTGCGTGTTCACATCAAAGTGGATGACCCGCTGGTGCTTTATTGCGCCGACACGATTGGCATTCTCTTGATGGCCGATTTCCCAAATTTTGGCGAAGGCGGCGACACCGCGCTCGGCCGGAAACGCTACGAAGACATGATGCGCCGAACAATTGCGCGTGATTTCAATCATCCTTCGATCGTTGCCTGGTGCCTGTTTAACGAGACCTGGGGATTCGGCGGGCAGACCGAATTTGTGAAGTTAATTAATCCCTCACCGCCTAACGGAACTTTAATGTCCGGGGCGCAGCCCAGCGCTGAGAAAGTGAGCAACGAAAGTGCCTATGCCTGGGTCCAATCCATGTGGCAACTGGCGAAGCGGCTCGATCCTACGCGCCTGGTGGAGGACATGAGCGTTGTTGCCTGGGACCACCTGCAATATTACGGACACGGGGATACGGATGTAAACTCGTGGCACTTCTACAGCAGCGATTATGAAAAAGCGCGCCGGCAGATTGAAGAAATTGTCGAGAAAACGTACGCCGGTTCCACCTTCAATTATGTGCCGGGGTTTCAGCAGGGCTCACAACCCCTGATCAATAGCGAGTACGGTGGTGTTGGCGCGCTCGATGGGGACATCGATACGAGCTGGAGTTTCAAGTTCCTCACCAACGAGCTTAGGCGTCATGGGAAGGTCTCCGCTTATATTTACACGGAGCTGCACGACGTAGAATGGGAACGGAACGGTTTTCTTAATTACGACCGCACCCCAAAAGAATTCGGTTACGATCCGACGATCGTTAACCAGGGGGACGTTCTACCTATCGATGCTCCTCCGATCAGTCGATGCAAGCCCGGGCAGGAGGTGAATGTCGAGGTCTTCTCGTCCCATTTTTCCCGCCGGAAGCGCCAGGACGCCACCTTGCACTGGCGTTTGAGCGGGATCGATTCACTGGGTTGGATCCACGATGATATCGCGTCCGGCAGGGAATCGATCGCGTTCCCGCATCTGCGCGTCGATTTGGCGAAGCGTCTGCGTCTGACAATGCCGGACCAAACCATGTTATGCACACTCTGGGTCCGAGTGTTCGTGCCAGACGGGACTTTGGTCGCGCGGAACTATGTTCAATTCTTTGTCGATGGCGGTTTTGTTGCGCGTGAGCGTGACATGGCGCGTGACGTCCTGCGGTTGGAAGCACACGCCTGGGATTCCGCGGAATGGAGTGGCGGAGTCCTCAGCCGGGCGCAAGCGAAAACGGCTGGTGCCAGCGGCGGAAGTGGACGCGGTTTTTTTGAATGGCGATTTCCTCTGACCGCGTCCGAATTGCGCGAGCGCTCCCGCCTCACTCTTTTGGTTGAAGCGTCCGCTCTGCGCGAAGGTACGCCCCAGACAGATTCATTCGCGCAACCGACCACCTTATCGCTTTTTTTGAATGGGGTGTCAGTCTACCGGGCTGTTTTGCCCAATCATCCGCATGATGCACGCGGTGCCTTGAGCTATCTGAGCGGTGGGCGTGGGGCTTACGGCTACCTCGCGCACGCCACCGTTGACGGACCTTTGCTCGAACAGGTCAAGTCGGCGATGAAAGGCAACGATGTTCGTTTGCGTTGTCAGGTGCCACGAGATGAACCGCTCCAGGGCGGCTTGACCATTTATGGACGCAACGTCGGCCGATACCCGATCGGTCCTACGTTGATCGCCCAATAACGAACAACATTGTGGCCGCCCGCGAACGAGTGCCAAGAATCCCGGCGGTTTCGGCTTTCGCCCCGGGCCGCGTGGAGTTGCTAGGCAATCACACCGACTACCAGGAGGGATTGGTGCTTGGTGCGGCGATTGATCGCGGACTCACAATCCGCGGCACTTCGCGCGAGGACGGAGTCGCTTCGATGCGATCCAGTTTGATGGGTGAATTTGCCGTCTCTCTCGCAGGTGTGCAGCCGCAAACGGCGAACAGATGGAGTAATTATGTTCTCGGCGTCGTTGCGGAGTTGATCTCGGCCGGTATTTCTATCCGCGGTTTCTCGGCGGAAATCAGTGGCAACCTGCCCGCGCGGTCGGGTCTTTCCAGTTCGGCTGCCCTCGAGGTCGCAACGGCGTTGTTTCTTCTCAAGTTGTATCATCGCGAGCTGCCGCCGATGGAGCTGGCCAAATTGTGCCAGCGTGCCGAACATCGATTCGCTGGAGTGAAGTCGGGGTTGCTTGATCCGGTCATGTCCGTATTTGGCCGCAGCGGTCATGCAATCTTTTTCGATACCCGAACGGAGGAAGTCCGGATCGTTCCTTTTCCGAATGACCTGAGCTTAATCATCGCGGAATCGGGCATCGAGCGCGAACTTTCGGATGGCAAATACAATGCTCGTCGCGAAGAAACATTCGCCGCAGCCCGGGCTTTGGGAGTCAACGCGTTGCGGGATGTCTCTTTCGCTGACCTCGAGCGGCGGAACGATATAGAGCCCATCCTCCGACGCCGCGCCTTGCATATCGTTGGCGAAAATGAGCGCGTACGTCGTGCCGTCGTGCTTTTGGAGCAGGGGAAAGCGGCTGAATTTGGCGAGTTGATGAATGCTTCACATGAAAGTTCCCGAAAACTTTTCGAAAACAGCACTACCGCTCTGGATCTGTTGGTCGATATCGCAAGAGAGATCCCGGGCGTGCTGGGTACGCGCCTCACCGGGGCGGGCTTTGGCGGAGCCACCATCTCGCTCTGCCAGCGATCGCGAACGGACGCCGCCGTTCAACAATTGCGAAGCGGCTACGAAAAGCAGACAGGAATCGCTCCAAGCGTCTTCGTGTGCGAGATCGCGGATGGCGCAGCGTAACGCCAGTTAGATCCTATCAGGTTTGTCCGTTTGCTGAGCACAATATGCCGCCTCCGTTTCTGGTGCGGACGCGCGCGCTAGGAAAAATTCCTATCAGAACTTAGGGGGATTCGCGCACAACCGAAGCAAACGCGTCGCGCGAATTTACGGCAGATTATGGAATACTTTCGCTCACCCATTCACAAACCAACCAACCGGGCCGCGGTCTTCTCGAATGGTTCTTTTGCCGAAGATCCATACTCCATCATCGTTCATTCGCATCTGCATTGGGACTGGGTTTGGCAGCGCCCGCAACAGTTCATCTCGCGCCTTTCCCAAACGCACCGGGTTCTATTTATCGAAGCGCCAGTCCCGGTGGAAAATCTGACTGCTGCCAAGGCGACACTCCGCGAAATCGACGATTATCCAAACATTGTTGTCCTTCAAATGGAGATGCCAGCGCGGTTGTGGAATGACGGTGCTTGGGTGGATCAGGAAAGACGGCGCCTCGTGCAATCGGTTTTGTCAGGTCCGTTAGGCCAAAGCTTTCAAACGCCAGTGCAATGGTTTTACGATCCAATGGCGGTAACGGCGTTTGCCGGCCACATGAATGAAGTCGCGGTCGTCTACGATTGCATGGATCAGCTCTCGCAATTTCGCTACGCCCCGCCGGATTTGATCAAGCGCGAGCGCGAATTGCTGTCAATGGCGGATGTGGTTTTCGCTGGTGGTCCCAGGATCTGGGAAGAAAAGCGCCAGTTCAATTCGAATTGTTTTTGTTATGGCTGTGGCGTTGACGCCTCCCATTTCGGCCGGGCACGGGATCGCCAGCGCCCGCGTGCAGACGACGTCGCGCGCCTGCCGAGCCCCATCTACGGCTATGTTGGAGTGGTCGATGAACGGCTGGACTACGAATTAATTGACCGCCTGTCGAAAGCGAATCGGGCCGGTTCGATCGTGATGGTCGGCCCATCGACAAAAGTGGATCCCGCGACGTTGCCCCGTCGCGAGAACATTCATTGGTTGGGCAGCCGCGACTATTCGCAATTGCCCGACTACGTCCGCGCATTCGACGTCTGTCTGATGCCTTTCGCGCTCAATAAGGCGACCGAATTTATCAATCCAACCAAGGCATTGGAGTATATGGCCGCCGCCATTCCAATCGTGTCAACCAAAGTGGGCGACGTCGTTCGTCAATTCAGCGACGTCGTGACCATTGCGAATTCTCACGCAGAATTCATTGCCGGGTGTGAGCGCAATGGGCGGAAGCCGAACAAGACTGCGATCGAGCGCGGTCGCGAGCTCGCACGGCACAATTCGTGGGAAGCTATTGTGCGCAAACTTGAGGCGCATATTGAAGAGGCGGTTCGCCGTAATTCGTCGATAGCAATCTCTGCGGCATGAGCGCTACTTTCGATTATTTGATTGTGGGTGCGGGGTTCGCCGGCACGGTTCTGGCCGAGCGGCTGGCGCGGGATCTTGATCAAACCGTCCTGCTATGTGATCGACGCGAGCATATCGGCGGTAACGCTTACGACTGTCTCGACCAGGCCGGCGTCCTCGTTCATCGCTACG
>JBEEGU010000212.1:0-2865 GCA_041167025.1 Verrucomicrobiota bacterium | reverse complement strand
CTCGCGCAAGCGAGGCAAACGCAGCCTTCAATCAAAGCGGTGGCTTTGACCGGATTCGCAACACCCGAGGATGTTCAGTTCAGTCGAGAAGCCGGATTTGATTTTCACCTGACGAAGCCAGTGGATTTCCACCAGCTGCGGACGCTGTTGGAAGAAGTGGGGCCACGAACCAATTAGGCGCGTGCAAAACGTTTTCTCCATGACGCTGGAACCAGCATCGTTGCGTCCGCAATCTCAGATTTATCCGCTCAAATCGGGCCTTCGGTCGCAAGGCGCGGAAGTAGTCAATGGAGGCGTGCGTTACCGAACGTGGACACACCACAGGAACCCAGAAGTCCTCATTATCAACCCAGAAATAGGAACTGCTCGCGAACTGCCCATGAGCGGCGAAGGCCGCGGATACTTCTCCTGTTTTGATCCGAAGGGACGGGCCGGCGACCTCTATCGTTATCGATTAAACGGAAAGGATTTCCCCGATCCGGCTTCCCGCTGGCAACCGGCCGGAGTCCACGGGCCATCGCAGGTTCACGATCCTAACGTATATCAATGGAGCGACGCCGGCTGGTCCCGACCGGGTTTCGACGAGTTGATCGTCTACGAGCTGCACGTCGGAACCTTTACCTGGGAAGGCACCTTTCGCGCCGCCATCCCAAAGCTACAACACCTCGTCTCGCTTGGGGTCACTGCGATCGAGTTGATGCCAATCGCAGATTTCCCGGGCGACAGGAACTGGGGATACGATGGCGTTATGCTTTTCGCACCGGCACGAACCTACGGAAATCCGAACGATCTGCGCGCGTTCATCGATGCGGCACACGGCAGCGGCCTTGCCGTCATTTTGGACGCCGTTTATAACCATCTTGGGCCGGACGGCAATTATACCGGCGTTTATCATCCCGGATATTTCAAGGCAGAGCGCAAGACGCCTTGGGGCGACGCACTGAATTTTGAAGAGGAAGCGGTGCGAACATTGTTCCTGGAGAACGCGTCTTATTGGATGGAGGAATTCCACTTCGACGGTTTTCGCTTGGATGCCACGCATGCGATCATCGACGATTCTCAGCCTCATATTCTAGCCGAAATCACTACGCGCGTTCATGCCAGGGGCGGCTATGTCATTGCCGAAGACGAGCGGAACCTTTCCATGTTATGTGCGTCGGCCAGCGAAGAGGGATTGGGCTTTGACGGATGCTGGGCTGACGATTTTCATCACATCGTTCGAGTCATGGCCACGGGGGAGCGTGAAGGCCATTATCGCAACTTCGGAGGCACGATCGAAGAACTTGCCGACACGCTGGAGAACGGTTGGCATTACCGAGGACAAAGACAGCGAACAACCGGTAATCCTCGAGGGACGGAGTGTCGATCTCTGCGGCCAGAACAATTTATTTACTGTATTTCCAACCACGATCAGGTCGGCAACCAAGCTTTCGGAGAACGTGTTGGACGCAAAATTTCGCCCGCGACGTATCGCGCCGCTTCGGCTCTCTTGTGTCTCGCGCCCTATACCCCTCTGCTTTTCATGGGCCAGGAATGGAACGCCTCGACGCCGTTTCAATTTTTCACCGATCACAATCCCGAATTAGGATCCAAAATCACGGAAGGACGAAGACGCGAGTTCCGTGACTTTCCCGCTTTTCGAGAGCCGGAGCTTCTGGAAACCATCCCGGGCCCGCAGAAAGCAACGACGTTTCTCGATTCCAAATTGGATTGGAGCGAGTCGGTCGACCACTCACATGCGGCAGTCCTGCAACTGTATCGCGAAGTTTTGCAACTGCGCCGGTTTCATCCGGCCTTTCGTTACAGAGCGCGCGAACATTGGCGCGTGCTGGCACTTGAAGATGAAATCATAGCGATTGTCTATGGGCCGGTCGATCACGGCCAATGCCTGATATTAACGGATCTGAAAGGGGGACACCGGCTGCCATGCTTGCAGCGCGACGAATTGAGGGCGCCTACGGGACGAAACTGGAGTGCCGTGCTCAGCACGAACGAAGAGCGTTTCGGCGGCAGGGATGACGAGCCGTTCACCATTCCGGCGACTCTCGTGTTTGAGGCCGTCGCGGGCGACCATAATCGGTACGCGTATCACCGCATGATACCCCGACTGCAAATTGATAAGAGCGGGCTGTGACAGCCGCGCGATTTTTTCACATGCCAATACAGGGGCGGGGGCACGGAGTAACGGCTAAAAACGGACTCGTCGAAGGGGCTGCCGGATCGGCGCACTGCCCTACGATGGCTGCATCGGCGACCGTTCTGACGGAGAAAACGCGCGATAGCGTTGTGGATATTTGGGGCGCCCGAACACCCTTTTTCGGGGAGTGGACAGACCGGATCGATCAACGCACGACAGCCCAACCGGACCGGTGGGTACAATCGGCGTGCGTATTTTGCTCGAACGGTTGCGCATTGGATATTGGCGTCACGCAGGGCCGCATTGTTGGCGTGCGTGGGCGCGGCGAGGATCGCGTTAATCGGGGACGGCTGGGACCAAAAGGTCTGCATGGTTGGCAAGCGAACCATCATACTGATCGTCTTCGTCATCCGTTGATTCGACGTGGCGGTAAACTTGAGAATGCGAGCTGGAATGAAGTGATGAACCTGATCACCCGGCAGTCGAAGGAAATCCAGCAACGTCATAGCAGCGCAGCGATAGGCTTCTACAATACCGGACAGCTTTTTATTGAAGAGTACTGGACGCTTTCGACCATAACCGACGCCGGGCTGGGTACGCCGCACGTCGATGGAAACACGCGCCTGTGCACGGCCACGGCTTCTCAGGCTCTGATGCAATCCTTCGGCACAGATGGACCGCCGGGTTCGTACACCGACTTCGATACTACTGAGGCGATCTTTCATATC
>JBEEGU010000211.1:0-3360 GCA_041167025.1 Verrucomicrobiota bacterium | reverse complement strand
ATAATCGAAGTAGTGCAACGAGCACAAGCAGTCCGAAAAAGATGAAGAAGACCGCGAGCGTGATCCACGGGACGTATTGAAGGAAAAGCAACCCCCGGGGTAATTTCGCCAAACCGAGAAAGGAAAGTGGAAGCCCGACGGCTATGGCGATTGTTACGGTGTAATCAAACCGACGCGAAACATGGAGATCAGCGGAAGCGAGCCGAAGCGCAGCATAGAAAATAAGCGGCATCATGAATGCGAATTGATCGTACAGAACCTGGTCCGGTGGCAGGATCCACATCGTCACCGATGACGGCAGGAGCGCGCCGAGCTGATAGGTGACCAGCCAGAGATAGAGAATCGGCGCGACAAGTAACGGCCAGCAAAGCGCCCAGGAAATCAGGCGATGTTGAGCACGCAACCCGACAAGGAGAACAACCGTGCCAAGCAACAAAACCGCTTGTGCGCCCGCAGTTGTCGCAGACATGGATCGCTGCCAATCGGTCATCTCACCGGCGACAAGTTCATAATCGCGCAGGTTGAGAAAGAACAGGATGAGCTGGGGTAAAATGCCAACCCAGAACAGAAGAAACGGTTTTTTTACGGAATCGGGAAGCAGGGCGGCACGCAAAGATCGCGACGGTTCCGTTCCTTTTGGGCCGGGACTTTCTTTTTTCGCGAGGATTTCAGTTGAGCCGGTTGAGTTAGTATCCATGGGATGAGATTTCTAATGGTGATACGTCCCAATCGCTTGCTACATACAAAGATTTTTGCCCGGATCGTAGGATGCAGAATTGGATAGAGATAAGTCCTTTACTCCAATTGGGTTCAGCCAGTTCTCCGGCTAGTCGCAGGGCGTGGCATTGGCCAGGGTTCAGCTCCGTTTGTGCCAAGTATGGTCACCCGGTCATAAATTCTCGGCAGCTTCGGCTGTCCCGACGGGCTTCGTTTGCATGGCCAGAAATGCCCCGGCCAATAAGATCGTAGCGCTCCAAAGTTGCGCGGACGAGAGGCGTTCCCCGAAGATCCAGGCTGATAGCCCGACTGCGCCGATCGGGCAGAGTAACTGCAATGTTTGGGCGAGAGCGACGCCAATTTCCCGGATAGCTATATAATAGAGGACGTGCGCCAGGGTGATGCAAAGCACGGCAGAAACGATCAAGGTGAGGTTCACGTTCGCGGCAACATGCAGAGGGGTATCGATCTTTCCAAAGGCGCAGGTCAGCGGCAACAGGAATGCCGATGTCACGACACTGATCACGCCGAAGCTCCGAATGGGTCCGAGTTCCGCGGAGGGACGTTTAACCAGGACGCTGTAGAGCGCCCAACAAAATGTGGCCACGAATGCAATGAGAAGGCCGTGAATCGAGATGTGTTTCGATTGAGCGCCGGTCTGAAACCAAAGCACGCCAAAGGCCCCGATTAACCCGAGAAGTGTGCCGACTTGAAATTGCCACTGGCGGATGACGTAGCGTTCTTCCGGAAAAAACGCCAGGGCCAGCAGCGCGGTGAAGATGACCGAGGTCCGGGTGAAGATCGCGTAGACCCCAGGTCCGATATAGTATAGAGCGATCACCTGCGTGACCTGGTGAATCACGTTGGGAAAACAGGGCAGCAGACATAACAGGAATAAGCGGCGATCAAGCCTGGGCCCACGGGAACGAAACCGGAATAACACGAGGGGCGCGATCGCGATGCAAGCAACCAGATAGCGGTAGAAATTTTGGGCCCACGGCTCGTAATATTGAATAAGGTAAAATTGAAAAAGCGAAGGGACCGACCAGATCGCGACTGTGGCGAAGACGGCGGCGTATCCTTTGGACCGGCCGGCGTCGCTGGATCTCTTCATCGCGCCAGATTTGGCACGTTTATTTGCTCGCTTACAAACGGTTAATTGCGCAAAAACGAAATTAGCAGAGGAGAAATCATTATGACGACCACGCGAATCACTACAATCATTGCGGCCATCGTTTGTTGTGGCCTAACCAATATTGCATCAGCCAAGGAAAAGGGTGGGGGTGGGGGTGCGGGGATGGCTGAATTTGAGAAAGCCAACCAGCTCTTTGAACAGAAACAATATCAACCCGCCCTAACCGAGTATACCAAGGCCATCCAGGCCAACGGGAAACAGCCCGCTTTTTTTCAAAATCGCGGCTACGCATTTTTGGCTTTGCAACGAGCACCGGAAGCAGCTGCTGATTTTACCAAGGCGATAGAGCTCGCGCCAAACGACGCGCGCGGCTACATCGGGCGAGCCCAGGCCTTTATTGCGCAAAAACAGTTCGATCTCGCGCTCGCTGATCTGGACAAGGCGGTGCAGCTCAAGCCGGATGACCCGTCGGGTTACAGTTTTCGCGGCTTCGCCCAAATTGGGCTCTCGCAATGGGACAAAGCGGTAGCGGATTTCACCACTGCGATTCAAAAGAATCCGCAGGACCTGCAAAGCTACGATCGCCGTGCTCTGGCCTACCGGAATTTGAAACAATATGAACCGGCTATTGCTGATTACACCTTCCTGATCACAAAAAATCCAAACGACGCGGAATCATTGGTGCGGAGTGGTTTTACCTATGCGGCGATGAGTCAGTATGAAAAAGCGATCCCGGACTATGAAGCCGCGCTCAAGGTGAAGCCGGACGATTACGACACGGTGCAACGACTGCAGTATGCGCGTGCGATGCTCGCGGCGAAGAATGCGCCGCCGACGGCAACGCCGGCGCCAACCCCGGTGGAGGGTCCGACTTGGCTGACTCCGCTAAACATTATATTGGCCGTAGTCGTTATTGGCATCGTCGCCGCTGTGGTGCGGCTGGTTACCCGAGGCAAAGCAGAGGTCACGAGTAGCAACCGGATCCGGTGAATTGGTCGTATAAGGGAACCGACGACAAAGAAATTCCTTTGACACCCCCAGGCGTACGGTTAGCTTTCGACGCTTTTTGCGAGGAACGGGGCGGTCCCATGGTCGTTCAAATTGCAAGGTTTGACGGCTCTGGGACTTTTAGGTCTCTGGCAGGAAGCGAAACCGGTTCGTCCGGCAAAGCTGGACGAGCATCCCACATGACGAAGAGCGGCCCATGTAGCTCAGTTGGTAGAGCACGTCCTTGGTAAGGACGAGGTCACCGGTTCGATCCCGGTCATGGGCTCCAAAGAGCTCGCGACCGGCAGAAAATTATTAAGACGCAGTTTAATTAAACAGGAGAATTGAAATGGCGAAGGAAGCATTCAAACGCGATAAGCCGCATCTAAATGTCGGCACGATCGGTCACGTCGACCACGGTAAAACTACGCTCACGGCCGCCATTACGAGCGTGCTCGCCAAAAAGGGCATGGCCGAAGTGCGGGCCTACGAATCAATCGACAACGCGCCTGAGGAAAAAG
>JBEEGU010000210.1:0-10923 GCA_041167025.1 Verrucomicrobiota bacterium | reverse complement strand
CGCATCGCAGCCGTCTCCAGTTCAACGAGGGCCAGGCCGGCTTTCGATAATTTTAACCTTGCCCCGGTGAGGCCGGAGATGGTTTCAGTAAAGTCGGGTTCGTGACCGACTATCATGAGGTTCTTGTCCGCGTATTTTTTGAGCAATTGCTTGAGCTTCGAGAGGCCAAAGCCGGGTTTGAGTAGATGATCTTCCTGCAGATCGACATCCAATTCCTCGGCCACAATTCTGGCTGTTTGCTCAGCCCGTGGGAGCGGACTCGTGACGATGCGATCAAGTGAAAAATCGAGCCGAGCCAGGAACGCCGCAATTTTTTCCATTTCCTCGATTCCGCGTTTCGTTAATGGCCGCGCGTCGTCCGGCTTGTCCCACCCCGGCCAATCCGCCTCACCGTGGCGGAGGAAATAAAGGTTCATCCAATCAATACGAACAGAACGAGCCGCCTGGCTCTAATAAATGACGTGCCACTTCGGCTTCCGTGTCCGGGCTTCTGTCTCCCACAGGCGGACACCTCCGGTATAAGCGTTTCGATTGTTTCCGGGATCGATGCCGTCCGGGAAGGTTTTGAATCGTTTGGCATTGCCGCCACCCAAAACAACGTAGTCGGCGATGAACGATTTCTTTAACTGCCGGACCGCATGTTTGACTTCGCTTTTCCAGGCGCGTTCGCCTAGACGGGCGAGTCCGGGTTTGCCGAGAAAAGCTTCGATGATTTTTCCGTCGCGATAAGGGAGGTCGCCGAGTTCGAGAGGTAGCAGGTTTTTTGACCATGCCATTGCGGCGCCGAGACCGGTGCCCAACCCGAGAAAGAGCATGCGCCCGCCGTGATAGCTGCCAAGCGCTTGCATGGCCGCATCATTAATGACTTGCACAGGTTTACCGAGCGCTTTGCGAAAATTGAATCCGACCCAGCCTTTGCCGAGATGTTTGGGATCCTTCACGATATGGCCGTGTTTGACCGGAGACGGGAAACCGATCGAGACCGCGTCGAATTTCCAGCCTTTGGTCGCGGCCTTCACTTTCGCAATCATCTGTTTCGGAGTCATGCGCGCGCCGGAGTCGAACTTACGCTTGTCATTTCGCGACATCATCAGCTTCACGTGCGTGCCGCCAATATCGATCACGAGGATTTTTTTCTTCTTCATGAAGACGGCGGCGCCTTGATCGGCGTCAAGCGGATCGTGCGCGGCTTTTTGGATTCAGCGAGGCGTCGCGCCTGATTGCGCGAATTCTGGCGGAAGAATAATTGCGCCTGAGAAGCGGTTTCTCCCTCGCGCGGCTGGAGTCGCACGTAGGTGCCGTCGGATCGCAACTCGCGCGCTTTTACGCGATCGTTTAAAAATGCCGGTAAAATCTCATCGACGATTTCTTTTTTCAGTGCGGGATCCTCGATCGGAAAAGCGACTTCGACGCGACGAACAAGATTTCGCGGCATCCAATCAGCGCTGGAGAGATAGACGATCGGATCGTCGCCGTTAGCGAAACAGTAGATACGGCTGTGTTCAAGAAAACGTCCGACAATACTGACGACGCGAATGTTCTCGCTCAAGCCGGCGACGCCTGGCCGCAAACAGCAAATACCTCGAACAATGAGATCGATTTTCACGCCGGCCGCGGAGGCTTGGTAAAGTTTTTCGATCAGCTCCGGATCCACCAGAGCGTTGAGCTTGGCGATGATTCGGGCGGGCTTGCCGGCGGCCGCGTTATCCCGTTCGTGTTCAATGAATCCGATCAAGCGTCGGCTCATATCAAATGGCGCTACGATTAGTTTTTCGAGACCGGGATAACCGGCAAGTCCCGTCAAGGTGTTGAAAACGATTGCGAGTTCTTCGGTCAGTTTCTGATTGGTGGTGAACAAACTGAAATCGGTGTAGGTCCGCGCCGTTCGCGGATGGTAGTTGCCGGTCCCGAGATGCACATAGTGCCGCAACTTGTCGCTGTCCCGCCGCACAATAAGAAGCGCCTTACAATGCGTCTTCAATCCGACCACGCCGTAGACGACGTGGGCGCCGGCTTCCTCGAGACGCCGAGCCCATTGAATATTAGCCGCTTCATCAAATCGCGCGCGCAGTTCGACCAGGGCGGTGACCTGTTTGCCTGCGCTCGCGGCATCGATCAACGCCTCAACGATTGGCGAATCGCCGCTCGTCCGGTAGAGCGTAATCTTGATCGCGAGGACTTGTGGATCTTTTGCGCAACTGTCGATCAACTCGACCACGGGATCGAAACTCTCATACGGATGATGCAGAAGGATGTCCTGTTTGCGCATGACATCGAAAATGTTCGCGTGCGCCGGCAAAGCGGGGTCGCGGACGGGTTGGAAAAGCCGGTCTTTTAGTTTGGCAAAGGCATCGTTGGTCACGAGCGGCATCAAATGCGTCATGGAAAGCGGACCATCGACCTTGTAAAGATCGGACTCGCCCAGATCAAAAAATTCGAGAAGCAATTCACGAAAATCTTTTGGGCAATCGGCCTCGACTTCCAGGCGGACGGCATCGCCGCGGCTGGATCGCCGTAATTCGTGCTCGATGCTGCGGAGTAAATTCTCTGCCTCCTCATCATCGATGTAGAGGTCGCTATTGCGAGTCACCCGAAAGGCGTGGACGCCATCGAGGATCAGCCCCGGGAAGAGATCGGCGATATGATGTTTGATCAGATCAGCCAGATAAAGGTAATCCCACGATTCATCTTTTACGCGCGGCATCAAAATCAGGCGCGGCAATACCCGCGGGACTTGCACGATGGCGTGAAGCAATTCCCCACCGCGCTGAGTTTTCGCCCGGATCAAGAGGTTGTGACTCTTATTCAGGAGCTGCGGGAAAGGATGGCTCGCGTCCACCGCCAGAGGCGTGAGCATCGGGAACACCTCTTCCTGGAAAAAGCGCCGGGCCCATGCCGCCCGTTTGGTATTGAGCTCGGCTACCTTATGAATGCGGATCGCAGATTTGGCCAGCAATGGCGCAAGTTCATTTCTCCAGAGCGCGTATTCGACGGCGACGAGTTCATGCGCAATCCGTTGGATGGCATTGAACGTTTCGGTCGGGCTTAATCCATCGGGCCCGACGTCACTCGTCTCGCTCTCAATCTGTTGCTTTATCCCAGCGACCCGGATCTCAAAAAATTCGTCGAGGTTTGAACTAAAGATCGTCAAAAATTTTACCCGTTCCATCAACGGTTGGGTGGCGTCCTGCGCCTCTTCCAACACCCGGCGGTTGAACTCCAGCCAGCTCAACTCGCGATTGATGAAATTTTCCGGAGCGGACAGCTTTTTCTCGGATATTTCAGCCGCCGCATCGGGCAGTTGAATGATGTTCGTCGCGCCATCCGGGGACGAGGATTCGACTTTTGGTTGCATCGGCAACTCCGTGGCGACCGATCAGCGCTACTCGCCGATCCCGATGGAACGGGTGATACGCTGCAGAACGCCTTTGCGTTCCGGCTTCAGCGCCGTAGTCGGCGGCCAGCATTCCACGATTTCCAAGGCCAGAAAACGGAACAGCGTGAGTCTGGCAAATTTCAGGTCGAGCCGCAGATTTTTTGCGATCTGTGCGATGGAGCGCGCGCCATTAAATTGGGAAGCGAATTGTGCTTCAGCCACGGTCAACCGCAAGTCTTGCACACGATTAAATCCATCGCGCGTATAAGCGGGAATGGAGCTGGGGTCGTAATTCGCCTTGTTTCCGACGTCTTGAGATTGAATGAGGCGCAAGGTGGCGAGTTCCCAATGATCGAGGTCGCCGTCAGCCGTCATGTTCGCGGCATAAGCCGGCAACTCGGGTTTTTGTTCGAAGGTGAATCGCACCCGTTCGGCCGTCCACAATTGCGCGAATAGCTTTTGTCCATAATGCTGGACCAGCTGAGTGGCGGGCTCGTTCAGAATGTCGCCGCTCTCCGCCAGGGTCACAAAAATCGGGCGTCCGGTTTCGCGTTGTTGTGCGCGCGCGTCGTCGATCTTGCCGGCGTCGACATTCACGAGAGTAATCGGCGCTTCCGAACAGTAGAGCTCCGGGTCATGGGTAGTGACCAGGACCACCTGTCCATCGCGTGCAAGAAGATCAACCGGCTCTTTGGCCCAAAATGCGCGCAGAGCCCCGGTGAGTTTCTCTTTCGCAATCGTTTGCAGAGCCCAGTTGAGAGAAAAAAATCGTGTGTCACCGCAAAAATACGCGCCACCGGTCACGGACTCATTTGGCAGATTGGCGTCGTTAACTGCCGAGGAAACGTCGGTCGGCACAAAATCCGCCTCGGTCATGTGACCGGGGGTTGTCGCCGGCTCCGGCCAACTCGGTTGCGGTTGAGGGCTGCTCCACCATTCGTCCGCTTTGGCCGACCCGGATTCGCCAGCCGACAAATTGTCTTTGGCTTCCAAAGCTGGAACGGGTTCCGCCCCGGCGGCTTCGCTCGCTTGCTGGGTGGACTGTTCGTCGGTCTCGGGGGGTGATTCGTCGGGCGATTTCGGGATATGGTTTTCCACGGTTTTGATAAGCAAATCCGAAGTGAATGGTTTATTCAAGAACCCAATCACGTTCGGGCTGGCGGAGCGATCCATCTGAAGATCAACCCCAACCGCCGACATGTAAACGATCGGGACATTCGACATGGCCAAGTCATCCCGTACCCGGCGCGCCACTTCGTCGCCCTTCATGTCGGGAAGGATATAATCGAGCAGAATCAAATCCGGCGGATCCGCCTTCGCTGCAGCCAAACCTTGCGTCGCCGTTGGCGCTGTCGTGACCTGATAGTTCGCCTCCCCCAGAATGTCTTTTACGAAGCTGAGCAGCATCAAACTGTCATCGAGGACAAGCACTTTGCGTTTGGCGTCGGATTTAAGTTTCTTTCCGCGGCGTCCCGCACCGGCCTCATCCACCTTCCGCATCGCCTCCATCAGTAACACCTGCCAATCGAGAGCGATTGTGTGGGTGTTGGACTCGGCCGCTACTTCCGAAATGTGACCGCCCTTCCACGTCACAATTTCGTTGAAGGCGTCGATCCCTTCGCGTCCTGGAGCGGTCGCATGTCGCACCTGTCCGTTCTCAAAAAAAACGCGACCTTTCTCACCGGTTGATCCCGTGAACTCGATCGTTGCCGTAGCTCCACTCATGCATTTGAGCTGGATTATGTCTGCCATGTGCAGGTCGCTCAGCGTTCCTTGAAATTTCTCACCCTCGGGGGACTCGTCTGGTCGAAGGAGCGCCTGGACGAGATCGACAAAGTCGGCATGCGGGAATGGTTTCTCGAGAAAGTGAATCGCACCCAGACCCGCGGCTCTTTCGCGCGCGGTAGCGAGATGGACCGCGGTTAGGATGATGGCTCGGGCGTCGGGGTGGCTCGTGCGCAAATCATACAGGAATTCCTGACCGAGATCGGAGGCGGCGTCGACATCGAGCACGAAAAGGTCCGGTTTGGCCCCGAGAACGACTCGTTGAGCCTCCTCCAGAGAAGTGGTTCGATCGATCACAGCCGCCGGGACAGTTTCGTGGAGCGCGTTCAGGATGGCCGAGGCCAGTTGCTCGTCCTGCTCGAGAACCAAAATTCGTCTTTCGGTTGAAGTTGCCGGGTTCATTCGTTGCGATTCGAGAACTTACGGCGCGCTCGTCGCGCGCTCATGCCTATCGCATCGTTACGAAGGCCAGCTTCTCGTGAAAAGCAAAGATTTTTTCACGGTAAACCCTGACCTTCAGCCAGGATCTGGCTGGTCCAGGTGCGGACGGCGGACGACGCCCACCAGATCGCCCTCTTTAGCGAGGAGCGATCACAGGTCTGCGAACCGCACAGCCAGCTCGCGCCGGCTAATTTTACCGCGTTCGTTCACCGGCATTTCTTCGACGATAAATATCCGTTTTGGCACCTGCCAGCCGCTAAGACGGCTGCGGCATGCCTTCAAGATGTCAGGTTCGGAAACAGCCGAGCTTGTCACCACGCAAGCCGCCACTTCTTCGTTGCGGATCCGGGATTTTCTTCCAAAAACAATCGCCTGTTTTATCCCTGATAGACCCAGCAATTCGGCTTCGACCTCCGCCGGATTGACTTTCTTGCCGGCCACATTGATGACATCGGAAATTCTCCCGACGATTCTGTACCCCCCGCCAGAGGGTGTGAGCAAATCATCCGGAATGAATACACCACCGCCTAGTTTCGCTTCCACCGCGTCGGGAAAATAGGTGTCGGCGACGGCTCGGCTTCGCACGCGAACTTGAGTCGATTTCGCCCCGGGTTCGACCAATTCCAGCGCGACTCCGTCCAGCGGTTCGCCCACAAAACCGTCCTCCGAGCTCTCCGCCCCGCGGTCGTAGCAAATTCCTCCGCATTCAGATGCGCCGTAGAATGAGTGGATGGATAACCGAAACTTCTTCCGGAATTGAATTGCTGTGGCAGCGGCTAGCGGTGCGCCGGCGGAAATGCAAAGACGAAGCCGCTGCGGAAGGGGAATATCGTTGATCTCGCAGAACGCCTGGTAAAAAACCGGCATTCCTGGAAATACGGTTGCGTTGGTGCGGTTTAAGTCGGTCAGGACCGCGCGGGGGACGCGATCAGAGCTAAGGACGAGTGGAACCGCGCGAACAATCAGCGGCGTGAGTAAATTGCTGAATCCATAAGAGTGCGAAATTGGAATGACCCCGAAGTTGAGATCAGCGCAGGTAATACCCATTGTTCGGCAAATCTGATTACAGTCGGCGACGAGCTGTTCGCTACGAAATCGAATGGCACGCGGTGCGGCAGTGGTTCCAGAAGTAAGTTTGAGAAGTGTAGGCGGCGGCCCGGCCCATTCGTAGCCCGGGCCGGACGGCCGCAGCGGTGTGATCGTGTATTTTTCACCGGTTGCGATGCCGGACTGGATGAGAGCGGCGCCGCGGCAGATGTTTAAGGCCGCCTGGCATTCCTGTTGCCTGATTGATTGATCGAGCGGCAACACCACCAAGTGTCGCTGCAAGCATGCGAGCAGGATCGAAGGCCAATCAGGGTGGTTGCCGATTTGGATCCCGATGACTTCTCCGGGCTGGAGAAAATCAATTTTGCCGGCAAAATCTGCGGCTTGTTCGTCTATTTGGCGAAAAGTTTGCAGTACGTTGCCCTGGGTATTGAAAATTGCCGGCTCGGTACCGTAATCCCTGAGGGTCGTCTGCCAGGCAGCTAGCATTGGGTCGGCCGATTTCATCCCTTGCGAATTTGGCCCGATACGCGTAGATTCCGCGCTCGTTCCAAATCATGAAAGCGGAGATTCATCCAGAATATCACGAGACCGATATCGTCTGTGCGTGCGGCGCCGTCTACCATACACGCTCGACACGTCGCGACATTAGAATCGGCATCTGCGCTGCTTGTCATCCGTTTTTCACCGGCGAACAGAAGTTTGTTGATACGGCCGGGCGAGTAGAGAAGTTCACGCGTCGTTACGGCGCCACCAAGGCCACTCGCGCCCAAAGCGCCCAAAAAGCTTAGATTGTTGCTCTTGCCGGGGTCGCTGGATCCTGGCCCGCCGCGTTCAGCGAGCGCGGCAACGGATATGGAATTTAATTCCCTAATTGAACGCAAACGCGAACGTTTTGCGGAGCTGGAGCGCGAGATTGCCGATCCGGGACTGTTCTCTAATCGAAAACGTGCCAGCGAAGTGATGCGTGAGCATTCGACGACGAAACAGTTGTTGGCGAAATGGGACGAACTGGAAACTGCCCGGAAACAACTCGACGACAACCGTGAGCTTGCCAGTTCGCGAGATGTGGAAATGGCGGCGATGGCCGATGATGAGATCCCGGACTTGGAGAAACGGGTGGTCGAATTGGAACATGAAGTGCAACTGGCATTGTTGCCGGCGGACGAGACCGAGGAGCGCGACGCGATCATTGAAATTCGCGCTGGGACCGGCGGAAATGAAGCCGCCATTTTCGCGGCGGATCTTTACCGGATGTATAACCGGTACGCTGAATCTGCCGGCCTGAAAACAGAGGACCTCGAATCAAGTCCATCCGATCTTGGCGGTTTACGGGAGGTCATCTTCAAGGTCTCCGGTGAATCGGTTTTTCGGAAGTTGCGTTATGAAAGCGGAGTGCACCGCGTGCAACGCGTCCCGGCAACGGAAGCGCAAGGCCGGATTCATACATCGACCGCAACCGTCGCCGTGTTGCCTGAAGCGGAGGATGTTGATCTCGAATTGAAATCGGAGGATTTACGCATCGAAGTTTGCCGGGCGGGCGGACCTGGTGGCCAGGGCGTGAACACAACCGATTCGGCGGTGCAAATTCTGCACATTCCAACCGGCCGGATCGTGCGCTGCCAGGACGGGCGCAGCCAGCAAAAAAATAAAGAAAAGGCGCTGACCATCATGCGTGCGCGATTGCTCGAGGACAAACAGCGCGAGGAAGAAGCGAAGTACTCAGCGACACGCAAAAGCCAGATCGGTTCCGGGGGACGCGAAGAAAAAATACGTACCTACAATTTTCCACAGAATCGCATTACCGACCACCGCATCGGTCTCACTCTGTACAATCTCGATCGCGTGATGGAAGGCAATCTCGATGAAATGATCCAAACGTTGCAAAGCGCCGATCTGGCAGAGCGTTTAAAAGAATCGACCACGGCGTGAAGCGAGCTTGTTTTTTAGGTAGGGACGCCGCTGCGGGCTGTCTATTGTCCGGCAACGAAAACCGGACGGCTGGAACAGCCGTCCCTACCTGGAAAAGATGACTGTTCTCGATGTTCTCCAATCGACCACCGCCTATTTCAAGAAACGCCAGATTGAGACTCCGCGGTTGAACGCAGAGCATTTGCTTGCGCATGTTCTTAAGCAGAAACGGCTTGAGCTTTATCTTGAGTTTGAGCGTCAATTAGAGGAAGCCGAATTGGCTCCGTTGCGTGGACTCGTCCGGCGTCGCGGTGAAGGCGAACCACTCCAGCATTTACTCGGCACCGTCGAATTTTGCGGCGCGACATTTCTTTGCGACAAACGCGGGATGGTTCCGCGTCCCGAAACGGAGGAACTGGTTGAGCTTTTGCTGGCGGACGTCGAATTGTGGACGGGCAATAAGGCGATCATCGATATTGGAACCGGCTCGGGCGTCATTGCGCTGAGCCTGGCGGCCAAATTGCCGGAAGCCGCGATTCGCGCGATCGACATCTCAGAGGATGCGCTCACGCTCGCGCGTGAAAACGCCGCGCGCCTCGGCTTAGATCGCCGGGTTGAATTTGGGAAAGGCAATCTCCTCGAAAATATTAATGAAAGATTCGATCTCGTCGTGGCGAACCTTCCTTATATCTCCATGGAGCATCGACAATTTCTTTCCCGCGAAGTCCTGCGTGACCCGGAGGCGGCCCTTTTCGGCGGCGAACGGGGCGACGAGCTCATTCGGCTGTTGATCGATCAAGCCAGAGGGCGATTACATCCCAACGGCCTGCTTGCGCTCGAGATTGGCGCTGATCAAAGCGGAGCGTTGCTGGCCTTTCTTCTCGAAAAAAAATACCACGACATTGAGGTGAAAAACGATTATTCAGGTACTCCTCGTTTCGTCTTTGCCAGGTATGGATAAAATCCTCATCCACGGCGGCTATCCGCTATCCGGTTCTATCAAGATTAGCGGATCGAAGAACTCGGCCTTGCCCATTCTGGCCGCGACCCTTCTGACCCGTGAACCCTGCATCATTCGTCGTGTGCCGGACCTGAGCGACACGAATTACATGCTGCAGATTTTGACCTATCTCGGCGCGCAAGTGGAGCGGGCTAGTGGCACAGTGAATGTGACCGCGGAAAAGATAGAATCGGTCGCGCCCTACGAGGTCGTGCGCAAAATGCGCGCGTCGGTTTGTGTGCTCGGTCCTCTCTTGGGCCGTTGCCGCGAGGCGACGGTCTCGATGCCGGGCGGTTGCGTAATTGGCGATCGGCCAATTGATCTTCACCTGAGAGGGTTTGAGGCCTTGGGTGCGGCCGTGCGGGTGGAAGGCGGCAATGTGAAAGTATTCGCCCCAAAATTGACCGGCGCGGTTGTGAATTTGCGCGGCAAGTTTGGCCCGACCGTGTTGGGAACTGACAATGTTATGATGGCGGCGGTTCTGGCAGACGGCACGACCGTCGTCGAAGGCGCCGCCCAGGAACCCGAAGTGGTAGATCTCGCGAATTTCCTGAACAAGATGGGTGCAAAAATCGAGGGAGCGGGAACCCGGCGATTAATTATCGAAGGCGTATCCGAACTTCACGGCGCGGAACACGACGTTATTCCTGATCGCATTGAAGCCGGGACGTTTCTCGTCGCCGGCGCGGTTTGCGGCAAAGGCATTACGGTCAAGCGAGTTGAACCGCAGCACGTCAGTGCGGTGACTACGGCACTCTCGAGCTGCGGATTCAAAATAACCAACACCGAGGATTCCATTTCGATTTCACCGAATGGGGCAACGCGGCCGGTCGAACTTGTGACCGAGCCGTATCCGGGTTTTCCCACTGATATGCAGGCACAAATGTGCGCATTGTTATCCACCACCGATGGCATCAGTGTCGTTACCGAGAACATTTTTCCGCAACGGTACATGCACGTAGCCGAGTTGAAGCGAATGGGGGCGCATGTCGATCTTGAAGGACCGACCGCTGTCATCAAGGGCGTCGACCGGCTGTTTGGCGCGCCCGTCATGGCCAGCGACCTGCGCGCATCCGCCGCGCTCGTGCTCGCAGGCTTAAAGGCAGATGGCATTACCGAGGTCAGCCGCGTTTATCACATCGACCGCGGCTACGAACATCTTGACGAAAAATTAAGTGAACTGGGGGCCCACATCGAACGGGTCAAAGCATAAAATGGAAACATCGACGCGATCCAATGTCCGGACCTGGTGCATCCTTGCGCATGCGACTGCGCTTCTGGGCTTCATTGTTCCGTGGGCTTTCCACATTCTTGGACCGCTCGTTGTCTGGCTGTCCAAGCGGGATGAATCCCCCGAAGTCGA
>JBEEGU010000209.1:0-3423 GCA_041167025.1 Verrucomicrobiota bacterium | reverse complement strand
CAGAAGCTATCTGATCTCAAGGCGGCCAAGGATTGATTAGCGATTATCTCTGTGAAATGACCCTGTGCCCGTGACGAGAAAATGCCTGACCGATCAAAACCCATCGACCCGCGCGTCCGGATCGGTCACATCCATCTCAAAGTGGCAGACCTCGAACGCGCATTGAGGTTCTATTGCGGCGTCCTCGGCTTTGAGTTGATGTCACGCTACGAAACCGAAGCCGCTTTTATTTCCGCCGGCGGTTATCACCATCATATTGGTCTCAACACTTGGGAGAGCAAAGGAGGCGAACCGGCGCCGCCAGGCCGGACGGGCCTTTATCATTTCGCCATCCTGTATCCGACGCGCGCCGCGCTAGCGGATGCTCTGCGTCGATTGCTCGCCGCCAAAATCCCACTTGATGGCGCGAGCGATCACGGCGTCAGCGAAGCCCTTTATTTGCACGACCCGGACCAAAACGGAATCGAACTCTATCGGGATCGTCCGAAAGATGATTGGCCGCGCACGCCCGATGGAAAAATTTCGATGTTCACGCGGCCATTGGATTTAGACGACCTACTTAAAGAAAGCGATTAGCGGTTATCAAGAATTGAAGCGAGCACGCTGATGCGGGACCGGCAGCCGAACCTCCGGCGATCGAAGGATTATTTAGCGACAACGCCGGATTACTTAAAATCGGCGTTTGGCTTCAACCAGGAGGGGTCCGGGGCCAAACCTTGCGACCGGGCTGCGTTGTAAAGGCAAACCATTTCGTCCACAGCTGCGTGAAGAACTTCACCTTCCTGGTCTTCGTTTTCACAGTTTAATTTTGGCTGATCGGTTACTCCATCGATTCTGAGATCGTGGCTGCGACGCACGACGACTTTGCCCGAGTGCATCGGCCGATAAAGTCGCATCGTGATTTCCACCGGAATATCTCGAAGGAAAAATTTGAACTCGGACAGAAAAATGACGGCGTTCCGTATGACCGGGTCCGTTAACGCTTCTTCTCTACTCCAACTCATGTAAGACGCTCAACCTAGATGAGGGAAGTCGACCGATACAACCACAATCCAGCGGCGCTTTGAAAAAACAAAACGTCAAGCCGGGTTGCAAAAGCGGGCCGCAATTAATATCCGGCGGCCTGACCGTCTTTGCGTGATTCGCTCGCACCGACATAGATGCGCTCGCCGTCGTGCATTTCCACTTTGATGGCTTGGTAACCTCCGTAGCCGCCCACGTCGAAACGGACATCGTGTCCCTTCTTTTTCAGCTCGCGCACGGATTCATAGGGAATGCCGCTCTCGACGTTCACATATCCGCCGCTCGCCATTTTCTCGCCAGTCGGTTCGTTGTCGCCTTCGTGCTGCCAGCGCGAAGCATCACCGGCTTCCTGAACGTTGAGGTCGAAATCGATCTGGTTGGTGAGCACCTGCACGTGACCCTGCGGCTGCATTCCGCCTCCCATCACGCCAAAAGCTTCCCACGGTTTACCATCTTTCATGACGAAGCCGGGGATAATGGTATGGAACGGGCGCTTGCCCGGTGCATAGACATTGGCATGACCCGCTTCCATGGAGAACAGCTCGCCGCGATCTTGAAAATTGAAACCGAGCCCCGGGACGAGAATGCCGCTGCCCATCCCGCGATAGTTGCTCTGGATTAGGCTGACCATGTTTCCTTCGTCATCGGCTGCGCACATATAAATGGTGTCGCCTTGTTCGAGCGCAGGGGTCCCGGGTTCAATCTTCTTCGCGGCGTGTTCCGGATCGATCAACTTGCGGCGCTCCGCGGCATAGCTCTTCGCAAGCAAACCGGACAAGGGAATTTTTGCGAACGCGGGGTCGGCATAAAACTTTGCTCGATCGGCCCAGACAATTTTCTTCGCTTCGATCATGGCGTGCAGCGCGTCGGGGGAATTGCGGCCCATCGCGCGAAGATTGAATCCTTCCAGGATGTTGAGCATCTGCAGCGTCGCGATTCCCTGACCATTTGGCGGCAACTCAAAGACATCGTAGCCACGATAGTTCGTCGAAACCGGATCAACCCACGTTGACGTGTGCTTCTCAAAATCGGTCTTGCGCAAGTAGCCGCCGTTCGCCTGCATGAACGCGTCGATCTTTTCCGCAACCTCGCCGTTGTAAAACCCGTCACGGCCTTTTTCGCCGATCATGCGCAAGGTTTTCGCCAGAGCCGGGTTCTTGAAAATATCGCCCTTGGCCGGCGTCCGACCCTGTCCATCGAGCGTGTAAGTTTGCAAAAACGCGCCTGGCAGGCCCTTGTAAATGCGCGGACCGAATGCCCAGTAAAAACTAATGAGGTCGGTCACAGGAAACCCCTCTTCCGCATAATGAATGGCCGGCGCCAGATCGTCGCCGAGTTTCAATTTTCCAAAACGCTTATGGAGTTCGACCCATCCATCGACGCAGCCGGGCACGCTAATTGGAAGCATCCCGGTAGGAGGAATTGTCTCGCGTTTTAGCTTGGCCAGTTCCGCTTTCATGCGGTCGTAGGTCAGGCCCAGCGGCGAACGCCCACTTCCATTCAGTCCGTAGAGCTTGTTTTCTTTCGCGTTGTAAACGATCGCGAAAAGATCGCCACCGATCCCGTTCGAAACCGGCTCCATCAGGCCGAGGGTGGCATTTGCGCCGATGGCGGCATCTACCGCGCTGCCGCCTCTACGCAAAATGTCGAGTCCGACTTGTGTCGCGGCCGGAACGCTCGTGCAAACCATGCCGTGGCGCGCCAGGACTTCCGAGCGCGTGGCGAAATTCCTTCCCGTAATCCGATCGATCTGGCCTAACGACTCTTGCGCCAGGGCGCAGGCGAACCAGCCAGCGACCACGAAGATAGAAACCGAAGAGCCTGGTCTGATCATGTCCGGATATTATTATCTTCTATTGCAGAACACGCGAGCGGCATCACGGTCGAAATGTCGCCGATGATTTCACAGCCCGGGAGATGTCAAGGAGCGGCGGTCTCCAGACCGCCGTTATTTCTAAATCGGCGGCTTGGAAGCCGCCGCTCCTTGATAATACCTCGAAAACACCAGCGAATTTTCGCGAGGCTGCTGCTCGTTCCCAAACACGCGACTGACTGAGCCGCGATTCAATGCTTTTCGGTCGCCTTGATCACGGTTGTACCGGCAACGAAATCGTGGAAGCCGCGTTTGCGTTCCGTGAAGGCAACCATGAGCACGCCGAATAGAAGAATTAGCCCGACCCAAAGCGCCAGGCAGCGAATGACGGCGCGCAGAAGCGAAATCCTTCCGCGAGTTACATGTTCAATCACCGTTAACGAGAACAATTTTTGGGCGGGGGTGGCTGCCATGGGAGAAGCCCAAAACGCGGCAAAATAAATTAATGAAAGCAGCGTAACAAGAATGAGCGCGGCAATGGGGTGGCCCGAGGCGGGATCGGCTGGCGGCGGGCCAATTGCGATTTC
>JBEEGU010000208.1:0-2634 GCA_041167025.1 Verrucomicrobiota bacterium | reverse complement strand
ATACGGTGGGAACGCTGACTTCGGTGGCTTTGCAGTATGGCGTTCCACTCGAAAGCCTGGTCAAGAAGTTTGCCTATCAACGGTTCGAGCCAAGCGGTTTCACCAAGAATCCTGATATCCGCAACGCGACGAGTATTACGGACTACGTATTTCGCTGGCTTGGGTGCCAATTTATCAAAGGCTACAAGGAAGCAACTTCGCCGAGCCGCGGACAAACCGAGCTACCGTTGAAAGAAATACCGGAGATGGAAAAGAAAGCGTTGAATCGCCCAGTTTCCGATCTACCGCGCACTGGCGAAAAGGACTTAATCGACGTGATTACGAATCACTTACCGAACGACGGTCCATCGTCGGCGGATATGAATGGAAACAGCCACGCCGAACGCGTCAAGGAAGCGCTCGGCAACATGTTCATGGACATTATGTGTTCGGCCTGCGGCAGCGACAAAGTGATCCGGGCCGGCGCCTGCGGGGTTTGCACAGAATGCGGAACAAGCCAGGGATGTAGCTAGCATTCTGTGCGATTTCGACTTTAGTGCAGCGATGAACGAAGTCGAAGCCCAGCGTCAAAAGGAAATTGCCCAGGCTGAGGAACTGCTTTTTGCAGGACCCCAGGCACTTGGCTTCGCGAAAGGCCTTTTCCTGGGCCATTTCGTCGCCGATTGGGTCAGTCCCTACCCACGCATCCCCGCGGCGCAGCAAACCGAGCTGGACGCCGCGCTCAAAGAAATACGCCAGTTTCTTGATACCGGATTGGATGCCACCGCGATCGATCGCCAGGAGGATATTCCCCGGAGCGTGATCGACGGATTGGGCCGAGTCGGTGTTCTTGGAATGACGGCTCCGAAAGAGTTCGGCGGACACGGATTTTCGCAAATGGCGAATTGCAGAATCCTGGAGGAGATCGGCAGCCGTTGCGCATCGACCTCAGTGTTCGTGAATGCCCATCACTCCATCGGGATTCGCGCGCTTCTACTTTTCGGCAGCCACGCTCAAAAGCAAAAATGGCTGCCGCGTCTAGTCACGGGCGAACAGCTCGCGGCCTTCGCGCTGACGGAGGAACAAGCCGGCTCCGACGCCGCTAATGTTCAAATGCAGGCGCTTCCAAGCGAAGATGGCTCACATTACGTTTTGAACGGCGAAAAACGGTATATCACGAACGCGGCAATTGCGCAGGTTCTGACGGTAATGGCCCGAACGCCCGTTCCGGGCTCGCCCGGAAAAACCGCGATCACTGCGTTCCTGGTTACGCCGGACATGCCCGGTTTCACCATGCTCGAACCGAGGATGCCAAAGTTGGGAATTCGTGGCACGGCGACCGGCCGCTTTGCCCTGCGCGATGTTCGTGTTCCGACCGAAAACATTCTTGGACCTCTGGGCAAAGGATTGCGCGTCGCCCTCACCGTGCTCGATTTCGGCCGCACGACCTTCGGCGCGTGCTGCACGGGCGCGGCCAAAACCTGTTTGCGCCTCGCGGTGGAACACGCCAATTCCCGCAAGCAATTCAACAAGACGCTCGGAGATTTCCATCTCGTGCAAAAAAAGATCGCGCGCATCGCGGCAGACGCCTACGCGATGGACGCGATGACCACGATCACAGCCTCGTTCATTGACCGCGGTCTCGAGGATTACATGCTTGAAACTGCCATGTTGAAAGTGTTTACGACCGAGCGCCTTTGGGAAGCGATCAACGAGACATTCCAAATTTACGGGGGCTCGGCCTATTTTAACGATCGTCCGTTGGAGCGAATGCTGCGAGACGCCCGGATCAACCAGATCGGAGAAGGCAGTAATGAAGTACTCACTTCCTTCATCGCGCTCGTGGGAATGCGCGGGCCCGGCATGGAATTCAAGGAGATTTACGATACCATGCTGAAGCCGTTAGGCGGCCGGCTGGGCAAGGCGATGACGGCAGGCTTGAATCGGTTGGGCGCTGCGGTGCGCGTTCCCGATGTGCCGGTGCAAAGCAATAGCGTTCGTGGGCATGCGAGCCAGTTATCTCGACTGATCTGGCGCTTCAATCTTTCAGTCAATCGAGCGCTGATCGCTTATCGCGAACCGATTCTCGATATGCAACTCGTCCAGGAACGGATTGCCGGCGCCGCCATGGATCTCTTCGCTTCGACCTGCGTGCTCAGTCGCTGGGATTCGGAAATTCAATCTGCCCAACGTAACGGCGGTTCCCCCGGCCAAGGCGACCACGGCGCGGCCGATCTTTTTCTTCGTCAATCTTTCCGGCGAATCCGCGGCTGGCTCAATGGCCTCACCAACAACGATGACGACGCGGTGTTAAAGACGGCGAATTCAGTTCTGCATCGAGGCTGAGTCCCGCTGACCCAGGTCGCCTTTCGATTACGGAAGCGGCTTCGGTCTCAAACTCGGAACGGGTTAAAGCATCGAGCGTCACCGTCTGGCAGTGGACGGTCTCTGGCACTCAATGCGCAGAATTCGTTGGTCCATTCTGATAAAGCTTAATCTCTTCCTTCAGCGCCGCGGCCAAACTAGGATCGTGGGCTAAACCCGATGCACGTTGCGCGGTCGCGAGAGCCTCGGTAAATCGTCCGGTCTCCGCATAGCTGGCTGCGAGCGTTCGAAGGACGACCGCGCTTTTGCCGTCACTCAATTGATTGGCTT
>JBEEGU010000207.1:0-2732 GCA_041167025.1 Verrucomicrobiota bacterium | reverse complement strand
CCATCATGGTCTTTGTCCTTTTCCCTCTCGTTGCGGTGGGAGTCCTGCTTTGGCCCGTCCTCGGCACAAATTATCGTGGCCTGCCGATCGAGGCCGCTCGGTTGGTCACGCTTGTTGGCTTCGTGCTTTGCGTGTTCGTCTATGAACGCGTTCTAATCGGCGGTTATCGATTTCTGCGGCAGCGGAAAAGCGAATCTGCCGAGTTTACGCCATCCATTGGGAGGCGCGCCGTCATATTAGGAGGGCTTGGATTGATTTTAGCGGGAGGGGCAGCCGCCTTGGTCCGAAAACTGTATACGGCTGCCACTTTTAGCTATGACGGCACGCAGTACAAGGGCCGCGTTGTTCAGCCCATTACTCCAACCGAGCAGTTTTATTGCGTCACGAAAAACATCGTCGACCCGCGCGTCGATGCCGCGCTTTGGCATCTTGAGATAAATGGGCTAGTGCAAAATCCGCGCACCTTTCGATTGGAGGACATTAAGAAGCTCACTTCGGTAAAACAGGAGACGACCTTGATGTGCATTAGCAACGGACTCGACGCCGGGCTGATGAGCAATGCGATCTGGAAAGGCGTGCCGATGCGCGATCTGCTTTCGGCCGCGGCGCCGTTGGCCAATGCCGCCAAGGTGCGCCTCCATGGTGTCGACAATTACACCGACACTTTTCCGCTCGATAAAGCGATGGATGCCACCACGCTCGTTGCCTACGAGATGAACGGGGAAGTATTGCCGCATCGTCATGGCTATCCGGTTCGAGTCATTGTTCCCGGATATTTTGGCGAAAAGCATGTGAAATGGCTGACCCGAATCGAGGTAACAACCGAAGACGCGAAAGGCTTTTACGAAACTCAGGGCTGGGGTCCTGATTTTATTGTTCCGACACGGTCGCGGATCGACGTGCCGGACGACAATGCAGTATTCGCGCTGAGTCAGATCGGGGGCCCTCTTGAGGTCAAAGGCGTCGCTTTTGGAGGTGACCGCGGAATCTCACGGGTGGAATTGAGTTACGATGATGGTCAGACTTGGGTTGACGCCGAGATTTATTATAGCGGTGGAGACCTAGCCTGGTCGCTCTGGCGCGCACACGATGGATGGCAGCCGAACGGGCCTGGTAATTACACCCTTGTCGTTCGCGCGACGGACGGCGAGGGGGAAGTCCAGGAGTGGGATCCGGATCGACCCTTCAAATCCGGAGTAACCGGATTTCACAAAATCGCCGTTTACGTCACGGCGTGACTGGAGTCGTCGCCCTCTGGGCGACGCGAGCCTGCGTGAGGTTTTCCCGCCCGCGCCGCGCTTCGCAGAGAGCGAAGCGTCTACAGAAGCAGTGCAATCGATCTCCGCTATTTCTGACAGCGAGGACACCACACTGTCGTACGTCCGCCGATTGTCGCGCGTCGCAGACGCGTCCGATGCTTCGGGCAAATCCCATTGCGCTTCCATTTTTGATGGATCAGCCAATTCTTGGGTGGGTCGGAGAAATTTCGGCCAGTAGTCGCGAGCGCGGTCTTCACCACGAATTTAGTCGCTCGGAAAATTGCATCGCGCTCCTTTTTCCTCAGGCGTCCGGTTCGTTTGGATGGAAGCGCGCCCGCTCGCCACAGGATCTCATCTGCCATCCAGTTACCGATTCCGGCAAAGCCGCTTTGCATCAGGAGAACCGCTTTGATCGGAGCCCGGGGGTGACGGTTTAGGAATCGATCGAAATACGCCCGACTAAACGCTGGCGATGATATTTCCGGCAGGTCCGCCTTCCACCACTTTGCGGATTCGGCGCCAATGTGAAAGCGCACCTGGCCTAACTGCCGCATATCGGTAAATACCAGGGCGCGCTTGTTCTGGAACAATACCAGATGGTCGTACCGGCCCGGCCGGAAATCCGGCGACTCCACTCGCGTTTTGCCCGTCATTCCGAGGTGTATTCCAAGTTGAACATCACCCGAAAATCGGAACCGCATCTGTTTTCCTTGCCGGTCCGACCCGAGCAGCGTTTTTCCCACAATGGCCTGACGCAAGCCGCGCTCGTTCAGGGCGCGCAGAACATATTTGCCGGAGTGCAGCCTAACCGCAGTGATCTTGTCGCCGATTCCGGCGTTCCATTGGTTGCGATACCATTCGGCCTCGGCCAGCTCAGGCATCGGACAACCTACCTGAGGGCTGCGGTCACTCAATTTACGAGAGCACTTGCGCTACGCCCGTTCACTTTCCGCCCAATACAGATCGGCTGGCAGCCGATGCCACTACACTAGTGCTTCGTCACCCGTAGCTGAAGGAATTTTGCCGGTGAATTGTTTAAAGTCGCGCGGATGGTTTGTTGTCGCCCGTCATCCGCAATCACGTCGTTAGTCACCGATGCCGGCTGCCACGACTGCAGGTTGGTAGATCCGTAAACGGAGTAATCCAGATCCGTAGAATCGAGGATCTTTGTATAGGTTAATGAGAGCGCACCGCCGATGATCTGCCCGGTAGGAGCACCGCCAACGTCTGGGAATTTCGGACGCAGGTTGAGCGCATATTCAATCAGGTTCGGAAGTCCGTCGCGATCACCGTCCGCAGTTAAGCCGCCGATATTTGGATCGCTTGTTTCGCCCGGTGTCAGCCAGTATCCGGTCCAGCCTCCGTAGCGGGTAAAGGGCGGACCATCTCCATCCAGTTCGCCATTCAGATCCCGATCAATTCCCATGCGAACTCCTGACCCGGGTGGAACGCCCATGAATGTGAGCCGGTCAC
>JBEEGU010000206.1:0-5752 GCA_041167025.1 Verrucomicrobiota bacterium | reverse complement strand
TTGTCGAATACGGAAAAGGACGCCAGCTCCGAGACGGGATCAGCTCCCTGCCCAATAGCCGGCATCAGCACCGTAACAACCCCTAAAAATGTAATGAACCGCGCGAGGCGGCCGAATTCCGAGTTCATGGAAGCAAGATAACGCGTGTCCGATGGTTGCAAATCGGCAGCCATTAACGCAATTACGTTCTGCAATGACCCAACCAGTCATCATTCTCAGGGAACTGGGCAAGCGCTTCGGCGAAAATGACGCCGTGCGGGATCTTTCGTTCACGATCGATGCAGGCGCTATTTTCGCATTCCTGGGAGCGAATGGGGCCGGCAAGACCACCACCATGCGTATGCTCTGTGGATTAACCCGATCGACTCACGGGAGCGCCACTATCGCCGGTCATGATGTCTGGAAGGATCGGCACATCGTCCGCGCCAAATTCGGTTACGTCGCGCAACGCTTCAGCCTTTATCCGGATTTGACCGTTGAGGAAAACTTTCGGTTCTTTGGCGGCGCTTGCCGCGTGCCGGCGGCGGAATTGGGAAAAAGAATCGCGCGCTTGCTGAAATTGACCGATCTCGAGAAAAAGCCAGCCGTGCCGGCAGGAAGTTTGTCCGGGGGGATGCGGCAGTTGCTCGCGCTCGGTTGCGCTTTGGTACACGATCCGCCTCTGCTTTTTCTGGATGAGCCGACCTCGGGCCTGGATCCGGTGCATCGCCAGCAAATCTGGGACTTGCTTTACGATTTGAGTAACGAAGGCAAAACCATTTTTGTCACGACCCACTATATGGATGAGGCCGAGCGCTCGACCGAGGTCGGTTTTCTCGAGAGCGGGCGGCTTCTGGCGAAAGCGCCACCGCGCGATCTGAAATCTAGTTTTCGAACGAAGCTGCTGGAGATCGACGCGGAACCGGTCATGTCAGCTTTGGTCAAAATGCGGGCGCAACCTGGGGTGCTCGGCGTTTCCTTGCGCAGCGGAAGCTTGCGGGTTTATGCGCCGGAGCCACAGAAATTGATCGAGAACTGGAAGAAAGATTGGCCATTTCCGGAGGTCCGTTTTCTCGGTGAGCGGTGGATCGATCCCGACATGGAAGACGTTTTTACTGCATACTCGCAACGTTACGACGCTCTCCTGAAAAGCCGATGAATCGACTTTCCTTCGCCGCCATCGCCAGTGTGGCTTACAAAGAATTCCTTCACATTTACCGGGATCGTCGTGTCCTGCTTTTGCTCCTGATTTTACCACCCCTGTTTACGCTTCTCTTCGGGCATGCCTTTGAGACGACCGAATTGACCGGTGTGCCGGCCTTGATCGTGGATCGCGATCAAACCCCGCGAACGCACCGGTTCATGGACATTGTCATGAAGAACAAAACGTTCCAATGGCAAAAGAAGTCTCCGAGCATCACGAACGAAGCCAGTTTGCTCGAAAACGGTGTTCAAGCTGCACTGGTTATTCCGCAAGGTTGGAGCGATCGGTTGGCCAGCGGCGACCCAAAACCATTACCGCTGTATCTCGACGGCAGCGACACCAATACGGCTTCGGCGCTGGAAGGCAGCGTGCAAAAAAGCCTAGCCGATTTTCAGTTGGGCGAGCGCGACCTTATGATTCAAAGTCTGCCGGACGAAGTCATCGAGCTCGGCAAGAAACTGCCGGTCGAAATTCGGAAACAATTCGTTTCATTGATGGAAGGATGGTCGGTGCAGAGCAAAATACTGTACAATCCGAAATCGCGCTTTATCGATTACGTTATTCCGGGCATCATCGGCTTGATCCTGCAACTGCTGACGGTTACGTTGATGGCCTGCACGATTGCACGCGAGAGGGAGTCGGGAACCCTTTACCAATTAATGGTCACGTCGCTAAAGCGAGGAGAGATCGTGCTCGGGAAGACTTTGCCTTATCTCGTCGTCTCGATTTGCCTCATCATCGTTATTAGCGGGGTAGCCGCGCTCCACTTTCACGTTCCGTTTTATCATCCGCCCGTTCTTGCACTGATTTGTCTGCTCTTCCTGCTTTGTTCGCTCGGGCTCGGGTTGCTCATCTCGGCATTTTCACGAACCCAAACGCAGGCGATTCAATTTTCCGTTTTCTTTCTTCTGCCCGTTTTTGTCCTGTCCGGGGCTTTCGCGCCGTTAAACCAGCTACCCGACACCATTCGCTATATCTCGGAGATTTTTCCGCTAACGCATTTCTGTCGCGCTTTTCGCCTGGTCAACATGTATCACGCCGGCTTTGCATTTTACTCTGTCGATTTGCTGGTGCTTCTACTCGGCGTAATCATCACTTTCTTGGGAGCGGCGTTCCTGCTCAAGCGGATCGAGGAGTAAATCTGGCATCGGGATGAGGAAGCGAGGTATTAGTTTGATGTTAGCCGCAGCGCTCCTTGGCGGTGTTTGCTCCATCGGCGCTGCCGGTGTCCGCTCCCGAAAAGGTGATAATTCCACTCCGCAGCAGGTTTTCGATGGCATGCGCGAGAGCTTCCTGCCCGACAAAGCCAAATCCGTTCGTGCGCTCTACCAGTTTGATTTGAGCGGACCCAATGGAGGTCTTTGGTGGATCGAAGTGAACGATGGCAAAATGAAGATGGGCCATGGCCCGGTTCACAATCCCGGCGTCATCTTCCGAGCGAGTGACCGCGACTGGGTCGCACTTTCCAACGGCAACCTGCCCGGGTTCTGGGCTTATTTGAGCGGGCGCCTGAAGATTCGAGGCGATCAACAACTCGCCCGCAAACTGGATGAGATGTTCCGCTAGAACTTCGCTTTAATTTCCAAGCGAAGGTAAGGCGCAGGGTCCGTGCGATAATATTCGCCGGCACGGTGATAATTGAATGAGCGTTGAATGGCAAAACCGCCGCCTAAATCCACATCGATTCGGTTTGTCGGCGAATAGGTAATGCCGGCTCCGGCTCGATAGTCGTTGTAGTCCACATGCGTAACACTGAGCTTGGCTAATTGTGGACCGACAAAATCGTCATGGTGATCGGTTCGAAAAGAACCGCCCGCGAGCTCGGCGCCCGCCCAGATATCGATGTCCTTGTTCACCGAATAAATCACGCGTGGCTCGGGGACAACGCCCATGAAACGAAGCTTCTCATTCAGGATCCAGACCACCCCGACTAGCGGCGCGACCGGATATCCACCGCGCAGGAACGAGGCATACGCTCCCGTCAGGATGTAAAGCTTGTCCGGTTGCAGGGTCCAAAACCGCCCGACCAAAATTGGACAATCAAATGAGGATAGACCGATATGCTCCTCCGTGTAAAAACCCGGCCGAACCTGAAGGAAGGCTCCGACGTCTTTGCCGTGCATATAATCGATGCCGAATGCCCCAGCCATGGCCTGGAGATGGACGGGCACCGGCGCGTCCGTATTTCCGAAATCGAAGCGATCATACATCACGCCCGCCCGAAAATACCAATTTCCCGTGATCAAAAATCGGTGTGCGTACTCAAATTCATTTTGCGCTTCGTATTGCTTTCCGAAACTTCCGCCGTGATTCAAATCGCTTTCAAAAACATAGCCGCTCTCCGCATTGAAAATATCAAGCGGCACCGTCTCCGTCTTTTCACTGGTGGTGGATATTTCCGGTTCCGTGCCACCCCTGGCCCCCTGGAAAGCCAATAGTGCCAATACGGTCAGAAGGTGCGCGGCTAATTTCTTCATGCGGGATCTTGTGTAGATCATTCGGGCTTGTTGCACAACCGGGATGTTTATTTTTTGGGCAAACGATGTTTCTCAAGCGGCGGGCGTTTCCAACGTTTTTCGACTAAACCGCAATCGTTTCGCCAATCGCCATCACCCGCATTTCTGCCGCTGTTTCATTCTTTTTTAATTCGCGATCGAACGCCTCCGGAGTGCCAGTGAGGACCGGAAAGGTCCCGTAATGCATGGGAATGACCATGCGCGGATTGACTAATTTAACCGCAGCAGCGGCACGCCTGGGTCCCATCGTGAAATGATCGCCGATGCAGACCATCATGATATCGATTCTGGTGAAACTCGCGACCAGCGCCATATCGGAAAACAGGTCCGTATCCCCGGTATGATAAAACGTAGGTCCATTACGAAGCGCGATGGCCACTCCGCTCGGTTCCCCGGCATAGACCGGTGCAGAATCATCGTCTTTTCCGAGGCCCGAGCCATGAACCGCCGGGACCAAAGTGATCTTAACGTCTCCGTCGAGCAGAGTGACTTCGCCGCCAAACATCGGCGTCGTCTCCGTCTCCGCCTGTGCCGGCGGAAACCCCAGAACCGTTTTCATCGCAGTGGCCAGGTCTAGCGTGGCCACCAGTTTGGCGCCGGTGGCTTTCGCAATTTCCACGGAATTCCCGACATGATCAGCGTGGCCATGCGTGATCAAGATTAAGTCGACGCGCTTCAGGGCGGCGATGTCTTCCTGGCCGTGTGGGTTCTTTGGATTGGCCAACCAGGGGTCAATCAATAGTACGTTCCCCCCGGGAGTAACTATTTTATACGCAGATTGTCCGTACCAAGTTAGGTGGGTTGAGTTCGCGGCGGCCATGCCCAGACCAAAATCGAAAAAACAGCCCGCGGCAATATGTTTTATCGCCTGGGGCGGTTCTCCAGCGCTGTTCACGCGATCCTTCTGTAGACGTCGTTCTCTGCGCGGCGACGCGATGCGAGTCACTTTTGCAATGTCAGCGCCGCGCCTCGCAGAGAGCGAACGACAATGGTAGCGGCCGTTCACCGAACGGCCACCTCGTGCGCGCCAATGACCTGGTCGATGGCGATTTGAGATCAATCGCCACTACCTGTAGTCACGACCATTTTTACAACTTCGGCGCCGCGCCTCGCTGAGCGAAGCGTCTACCGAAGAACACATAGGCCCTGATGAATTTTTGTTGCCTCGGATGATCCCGATCCAGCTAAACTTAAAGTGTGAAACATGAAAAAGCTCATCGGCACATTGCTGCGAGCGATGTCCGCCTGGCCGAGTTGATTGCCAAATCGCGACGTTATGATGTCACTCCCTCGCTTTCCGTGCGTCCATTCGAGGCCTTGGCCGAATCGATTGCCTATCAGCAACTCAGCGGCAAAGCCGCGGCAACGATCTGGGGCAGGGTGCGCGCCCTTTATCCGCGCCGCAAATTCCTCGATCCAAAGGCGGTGGTAACGACCCCTGATGAGAAACTTCGCGCCGCCGGATTATCGCGCGCCAAGGTCGCTGCGCTGAAAGATCTCGCCGCCAAGACGATCGACGGGACGGTGCCTACGGCTCGCGCTCTGGCCAAAATGACCGATGAGGAGATTATCGAGCGGTTGATCGCCGTCCGAGGAATCGGACGTTGGACGGTGGAGATGCTGTTACTTTTCGACCTTGGCCGGAGCGACGTCTGGCCTGTGCACGACTACGGGGTGCGCAAAGGTTTTGCCAAAGTTTTCGGAAAACGAAAACTTCCAACCCCTAAGCAGCTGATAAAGCTTGGAGAAAAATGGCGTCCCTATCGCTCGGTCGCGGCCTGGTATTTTTGGCGCGCCCTCGATGACCCAAAAGTGGAAAAGTCAAATCGTGATCTGCAAAAAAAGTGAGGCGGCGGGCGTGGGCCAAAGGTAATTCCGTTTACGATCTAACTTTTAACAAGCCAAGGCGCTAACGTCACATTGACTTTGGCTGGTTCGCTAACTAAAACGCGTTCGTATGGCGATGATCCATGTTAATCGGAGTGGCACCAACTTGGGCACCTTTTCGGAAGAAGATGTGCGCGCCGGACTGCGCGCCGGACGTTTCCTTTCA
>JBEEGU010000205.1:0-7659 GCA_041167025.1 Verrucomicrobiota bacterium | reverse complement strand
CCGCCCTCTGTTTCGACCGGAAACTCATGCAGCAGGCCATGCTCTTCCGTGATCGGAGGTTTGCCCACGGCGAATAGCAGATCGGAAATACCGTCACTGCTCTGCACCATCGCCGTTAGTAGTGCGTCGAGGATATCTTTGTTCACAAAGATCGGTCAAAAGGAGACGGGGACCGAAAAAGCCAGAACCGTGCCCTTTCGTTTTGCCTGAGCTAACCAGTTAAGACATCCGGTTGCTTGCTCGGGACTAGGCCGACGCCGAGGGATGCCTACTGTCTACAAATATGTTGCGAAGTGGGCCGAGATCGTCGCCTAACAGGCCTGTAAGTTCCGAACTCAGAGCGAATCTTCAATTTGCTCGCGGAACTTTGCGATACGCAGCTTGATCTCACGGCAACGGCTGCGCTCCCGGAGCGCATCGCCTTCAGGCAGATGCTGCTTCTGATAAGGAGACCGCGAAGGCACGAGGCAGTTTTCCACGAAATCGTTCGCGATCGAGACGCTGTTGAGTTTCGCACTTGTCTGCGATTCTTCCGCTTCAGCCAATAGTTCATCACGAATGGCAATGTAAGCGTTAATTTCCCCGATTGCGTATTTTGAACCGCTCCGATCCGTCGTTTGGGACGGTCGGACCCGGACTTTAGAACCGGCTTTATGCGAACCGATTGTGAGATGCATGCGTGAAAAAGAGCAGGTTCCATGCTGGTTATGATGACCTGGTAGTGCGCCGTGGGTGGAATATTCCCAACTGAGTTCATGGTGTTGGCGGACCTTGACTGGAGAAGGCCCGAATCGGGTGCAAGTTTCAGCATATGAAGATTCCGTTTAAGCTGGGTTCGGTCGGTCATTTCGGATTGGCGGTGCGCGACCCGAAGAAAAGTGCGGAGTGGTTCACGCGCACTCTTGGTTTGAAGAAACAGTTTGAATTCGACAGCGGAGTGGCGGTCGGCAACGACAACGTGACGATTGCACTACACCGGGGCAAACCGTCGCCCAAAACCATTGATCATATGTCATTTCATTTGCCGAACATGACAGCATTACGGAAGGCGCTTGGGCATCTGAAGAAACACAAGATTGATCTGGAAGATCCCGGACATGAGATCGGTCCGGAAGCGGCAGGTTCGCGTCATATGGGAATCTGGTTTCATGATCCCGACGGATACCGATGGGAGTTGAGCGTGCAGGGCGGAAAGTGACTTGCACAAGCCGGGCGGAGCGCAAATGCCCGGCGTCTGTCATCCTGAACGAAGTGAAGGACCCCGCAAGAGCCCCATGATTACACAAAGTAATTAGCGTGATCTACGGAGCGTTTGTGAGGTCCCTCGCTTGCGCCGGGAATGACAGCGAGCGATCAGACGCACTCGTCGATTGTTAGGCTGACCTCGTCAGGACAGATCGTAACGCCTTTGTTTCAGACAAAAGTGCGGTTCGCCGTCTGCCAAGTGTGACGATTTGTTTCCTTCTTTGCCGCGGACAAGGAAAGCCGGACGCGAAGCAAGAACCCCAAGTTCGTTGAATCCGAACGCATCGGCCGCGGCATCTGATCGAAAAGCGTGGGGTAAAACAAGATCCCATAAGCGGGCGTAAAACCGTTCGATCCAACGATTTACTTCACGATCGTCGGGCTCCTTACGGCCGTGGCGGCAGCCTCGTGTTTTGTACGCGCGCCGAGCGAGTCACGTTAATCCTATGGTCGCGCTGCGCACGGAGTGATCAGCTCAAAGTTCCGTTGCCCCCGGAGCAAGCGCGGTTGAGTCCGGCCGCAAGCCGGTTAAATTTCAATGGCATGCTCATCATTGGGTGTTTGAAATGGGCGGTCGTCGGATTCGTGGTGGCTTCCATCTTGATGCTGTTATATGACGCCACTCATATTCACGACGACATTCCCAAACCTGAGTTCAAGAAGCGCCAGTCAAAACGCGCGCGGGCAGTGCTATCAACTTTCGCCGCGCTTTTTTCGGCTCTGGTTTGGTTGTTAGTCCAAAAATTAGATTAGCAATGCTGCGCCGGCGTCGCTTCGAACGCGCGCGTGTCGTCTACATTTTTGAAAGAACCGTGGCCGCAATCTCGAATGAGTGCAGCCTCGCGGCGTGATCAAAGATTTGCCCGGTGAGAATGATTTCGTCTGCGGACGTCTCTTGAAGGATTTCCTGGAGCCGCGTTCGAACCGTGCTTGGGGATCCGACAGCGGTATACCGAGTGCGTTGCTCGATCGCAGCCCGCTCCGGTGTGCTCCAGAGTTCGTCGACGTTCTCGACCGGTGGCGGCAGTTTACTCGGGCGACCGCGAAGCAGGTTCAACGTTTGTAACTGAGCGGAAGTAAAGATCCGGCGCGCCTCGTCATCGTTATCGGCCGCGTAGAGACCGACGCCGATCATGACAAAAGGTTTCGCCAGATCTGGCGAAGGCTTGAACTCACGACGGTAAATATCAAGCGCAGCATGGATATAATCAGGCGCGAAATGCGAGGCAAAGGCAAATGGAAGGCCGAGCTCAGCGGCGAGCCGTGCGCTGAAATCGCTCGAACCGAGCAGGTACAGAGGGACATGCAGACCCGCCCCAGGGATGGCGCTAACCCGTGAGTCGGTGCCTTTGAAGTAGGAAATTAATTCCATGAGATCCTGGGGAAAACGGTCAGCGCTTTCAAAATAGCGGCGAAGGGCCCGGGCGGTGGCTTGATCCGCGCCAGGGGCGCGCCCTAAGGCAAGATCGATGCGACCTGGATAGAGCGACTCGAGCGTGCCGAATTGTTCCGCGACGATGAGCGGAGGATGGTTGGGGAGCATGATACCCCCCGCACCTACGCGGATGGTCTTGGTGCCACCGGCGACATAGCCGATCACAACTGCGGTGGCGGCGCTGGCGATCCCTGGGAGATTATGGTGTTCGGCGAGCCAGTATCGATGGTAGCCCCATTTCTCGGCGTGTTGAGCCAGATCCAGGGTGTTTCTGAAGGCATTCGCGGCGTCGCTCCCTTCGCCGATGGGAGCTAGATCGAGCAAAGAGAAGGGAGCCATTTGCGGAGTGATGATCGTGACGTGTCCGGCGGCTCAATGCAACCGAGCCGAGCTGGGAGGCGGGGGGATGGCACCGCCCGTGCTTATAAATACCATAATGAACCGCTTTGTCGTCGCCCTCTTCCTGAGCTGTTTTACTTCGGCCCTGTGTGCCTCGTCTGAAACCTCTGAAGTCACCGCCGGTGCGCTCGTTCGGGAAATGAATCTCGCCCGCCAGAACCCTGGTGTTTACGCCGGCTACGTGGAAGAGCTGCGATCACATTTTGTTGGCAATGTCCTCATCCTTCCGGGTGGGACGCAGATCCGAACAAAAGAAGGGATGCGAGCGATCGACGAAACCGTCCGCTTTTTGCGTAAGGCCCGCCCTCAACCGACGTTAGAACTTTCACCGGGAATGTGTCGCGCCGCAGCCGATCACTGCGCCGATCAGTCAGGAGGACGTCGCGGACACGACGGAAGCGATCGAAGTTCTCCCGGGAGTCGCATTAGTCGTTATGGCGAGTGGGCGGGCGCCTGGGGTGAGAACATTGCCTACGGCAAAACGAACGCGCGCGATATCATTCTCGCACTAATTATTGATGATGGCTTGCCTGCCCGGAAGCACCGAAAGAACATTTTTAGTCCAAAATTCAATTATGCGGGCGCGGCATACGGGCCGCACGCTGTTTTCCGAAGTGTCTGTAGCATTGACTTCGCCGGTGGTTATACGGAACGAGGGGAATCGTCGGAACCATTGGTCGCCCGCAACTTCTAGAATTTTTTCAGAGCCCGGTAGCGAGACGGGCCCCGCAAAATTTAGTCGCTAAGTTTCCGGTCGCCTCGTTCTTTCGGCAGCTTCTGCAAGATCGGCTGGATCGTTGGATCGGCCTTTAGCATTGCAGCGTGTAACGCATCTCGAAATTCATTGCGCGCCTGCCGGAGCTTTTGTCTGGCTGCTTCGACGGAAGGGTCTTGCATCGCTTTCTTATGGGCCGCTTTCATCTTGTCGCGTTCCTCGGCGGAAAGGTTTCCCCAGCGACCTTCCGACCGTCGAGTTTCCTTTCCCACGCTTTTTGATTCCTGAGCGCGGATCGTTGGCCCGATTTGAACAGAGGCCGCGACAAGCGCGACCACGACAAGCGATGTGATCTTCATATTAGATAGATAACAACCCCGAGGGTCGCATCAAAGTTGCGATCCCGGAAAAGGTCGCTGGTCATTTGCGATGAGCCAGTTTAATTGCTTTTCGCCATGTCAAACGCTGCTGCCATCAAGACCGCCATTTCTCCCCAACGAGAACAAGATTTTCCTGAGTGGTATCAGCAGGCGATCCGTGCCGCCGAGCTGGCCGAACCATCCGATGTGCGGGGTTGCATGGTTATTCGTCCATGGGGTTACGGCATATGGGAAAACATGCAGCGCCGGCTCGATCTGATGTTTCGGGCCACCGGACACCGCAATGCGTATTTTCCTTTGTTCATCCCGCTCAGTTACTTCGCAAAAGAGGCCGAACACGTGGAAGGCTTCGCCAAGGAGTGTGCGGTCGTAACGCACAGCCGGCTCGAAGTCGGTAGCGACGGCAAGATGAAACCGGCCAGCGCCCTGGCCGAACCCCTGGTGGTGCGGCCAACCTCGGAGACGATCATCGGCGCGAGTTACGCGAAGTGGGTGCAATCCTATCGCGATCTGCCGATTCTAATTAATCAGTGGGCCAACGTGGTGCGGTGGGAAATGCGGCCCCGTTTGTTTTTGCGGACCACTGAATTTCTGTGGCAGGAAGGGCATACGGTCCACGAAACGGAAGGCGAAGCACGTGCTGAGACCAAACAAATGCTCGATGTCTACGAAACATTCGTGCGTGATTACCTCGCCATTCCGGTTTACAGCGGCGAAAAATCCGAGAGCGAACGTTTTCCGGGAGCGGTCCAGACTCTCTCGATTGAAGCGATGGTGCAGGATCGAAAAGCGATTCAAGCGGGCACATCGCATTTTCTCGGGCAGAATTTTGCCCGGGCCAGCGGGATTCAATTTCAGAATCGAGAAGGAAAGCAGGAGTTTGGTTGGACGACCAGCTGGGGAATGAGCACGCGCATGGTGGGAACGGTGGTCATGACCCATGGCGACGATGATGGCGTAATTTTACCGCCTCGAATCGCGCCAACACAGATAGTCATTTTACCCATCAGTCCGAAGGACGATACTCGTGCATCGGTGCACGAGGCTTGCGAAAAACTCGCCCGCGGATTGAAAACGCAACGCTATTCTGACGCTCCTCTTGAAGTCGAAGTCGACCGGCGCGATTTGGGCGGCGGCATTAAGAACTGGGAGTGGATTAAGAAAGGAGTTCCAGTTCGAGTCGAAATTGGGCCGCGCGATCTCGCGACGCAGTCAGTTGCAGTCAGCCGTCGCGATCAGCCAGTGAAAGCGAAGGAGTCGATGGCGATGGCAGAATTTGAATCCCAGGCGGTCACGATACTCGACGCCATCCAGAAAAATCTTTACGACCGGGCAAAAAAATTTCGGGACGAAAATACACGATCGATCGATTCGAAAGAGGAATTTTATGAGTTTTTCACACCGAAGAATCGAGCTAAACCCGAAATCCACGGAGGCTTTGCCATGGCACACTGGAATGGGTCACGCGAAGTGGAAGAACAGATCAAGAATGATCTGAAAGTTACGATACGCGTGATTCCTTTTGACAGTCAGACTGGGCCGGGCCGCTGTATTTTTACGGGGGAACCCAGCCAACGCCGTGTCATCTGGGCGAAGTCCTATTAGACGTGTGGGGCGAGGGGAGTTCATGGCACGGTCCGCGCTATTGACGACTTAAGGACCCCTCCGTTTATTTCCGTAATGTCGATGGAATTAAAGTTGTATAGTCGCGAGTGGTGTTCCTGGTGCATCGATGCGAAGGAGTATCTCAGCGAGCGTGGTTACAATTTTGTCGAGATCGACGTTGGCGAAGACCGGCAGGCGTATGAAGAAATGAAGGAATTATCGGACCAAACTTACGTTCCCACGTTTGTCGCGGGGGATAAGGTGCTGGCCAATTTCGATACCGATCAGCTCGAAAAGTTTCTGCGCGAGCACGAAATCCTTCCCTGATGCTTTTCGGTCTTTTTCTCACGCTCGGGGTGGCTGTGCTCAGTGTCGCTCTGCGCAGCTTTCAGAGCTCGTTTTCGCAGAAAGCCGGTGCGCTCGGGATCCTCCTTTCTTCTTTCCTCGCGGTTTATTTCATCACTGCGAGTTGGATTTTAGGGCTGGCCGCGGCGGCGAGCTGGCTTTTCCTCCCGTGGCTGGAAATTCTGACCAGGATCCGGGCCTTGCGATTGCCTAAGGAAAAACAACTTCGCCCAAAAAGCCCGCCGTCGGCGGAGGTTTTTCCGACGTTGAACGAGATCACGCGCGAGATCGAAAACGCCGGCTTCATCCATATCAATGACGCAGGTTGGGACTGGGAAGATTATCGGCAGTTTTTTCGTTTGTTTTACAAAGACGACGAGCGGGCTCAAGCAACCATTTGCCTGAATGAGCAACACGACCTGTCGTTTTATTATTTGCGAATCTCGTCCCGGGCGAAAACAGGAACAATCTGGACGACCTGGAATTATCCGCTTTCCTACGGATTGAAGTTAACTCCGCAATTCCGGATCAATCGGCAGCGGCCGGATCAATCATTCTGGCAACTTTACCAGAGTCATCGCGAATTCCTGCGCGATAACAGCGTGGAGGTAAACACGATTGACGCGCTGGATGAAGAGAAAATCCAAACCGAGATCGAAAAAGATTTGCGCGACCAGATCGCGCATAACATCGACAAAGGCGTACTGAAACAAACCTCAGATGGCGAGGTTAAGTATTCCTGGCGTGGAATGGTTTATCTGTGGTGCCAGTTCCTGATCGATCTCGTCCGATTATAAAAGTGGGAAGAGCGCCGCTCCCATAATGGATGGGGTGTCCTTCGTCCCCATTACACCTTCATAATCTCAGCTTCCTTACGGGCGCTATGATCATCGACTGATTTGACGAAGCGATCCGTCAGTTTCTGAACATCATCTTCCAGGTCCCGCAGACCGTCCTCTGTTAATTCGCCTGAGGTTTTGAGCTTCTTGGCTTCGTCGAGCGCGCTCCGCCGGTTCCCGCGCACACGCACACGCGCTTCTTCCGCCATTTTTCCCAATGAACGGACCAGATCTTTCCGCCGCTCTTCCGAAAGCTCCGGAATGGGCAATCGAATAATCTTTCCGTCAACTGCCGGAGTGATGCCGATCTTCGATTCTTTCAACGCGCGCTCGATATCTTGAACCGTGCTGGCATCGAACGGCTGGACTACGAGCAACCGCGGTTCCGGGGTCGTAATCAACGCCAACTGCTTGAGTTTCATAGTCGAGCCATAGGCTTGCACGTCTACATTTTCGACCAGGGCCGGAGAAGCTTTGCCTGTACGCACGCCTGAGAACTCGTGCACCATGTAGTCCACACTCTTTTCCATCGCCATCTCGGCTTCGAGAAGGATGTCGTCTTTGCTCATACTTTGATTCTCAGGTTGCCTCGGCCTCTTCGCAAACCAGTGTCCCGACTTTTCGGCCGAGCACGACGTCGCGGATATTGCTTGGTATGTTCATGTCGAACACGACGATCGGAATCTTGTTATCCAT
>JBEEGU010000204.1:0-6159 GCA_041167025.1 Verrucomicrobiota bacterium | reverse complement strand
CTTTAAACCGTCCAACGAGATCGGGGCTTTGCTTCCGTTCGGCTCGTTGATGTCGACGACGAACCCGAAGTAATCGGTGCCGTTAATGGTGGTGGCGCGCAGGTCGGAGAGCTTGATTTCGTGGTTCCAGACCGGCTCGCGTTTGGTGTCGAAGTTTCCGGTGCTGCTGTTATAGCCTTGCTCGGTCGGGGAGGCCTGAATCGTCAAGAACGGGTCGAAAACCCCGGTGCCGGTGGGTTGGATGGAGGTGGTGGAAAAGAAGGCTCCACCGACGGTGCCGCTACCGCTCGAGCCGAGGTCGAGGAGGGTGGCATGGGCGGCTTGGCCGGTAAGGAGGAGGGCGGCGCAAGCGGCGGCGAATCGGAAGGATGAACGGGATAGGTTACTCATAGAGGTGGTTTGGATGGAATTTTAAGTTTTGGCTCGTTGGTTACTGATTAACTACGATTTCCATAATTCTCATAACTGCGTCGCACCGTCAACAACAATTTATATGCCACCGGGAAATATTTGAAGGCCCGTTTTACCCGGGATACCCCCTGCGTGGCAAGAAAAAAAGAAGTCTCCTGTCGGAATTTTTTGCCGGCCTTTCCTGCTCATCCGCCAAGTTGAATTTCCGTGCTCTGATCCGGGTGCGATAAGGACCATTCCCCTGGGCACAACCTGCTTGCCTTGGGCCCCGAGGTTCCGGCGTGTTATGCAGGGCTATCGCGGCTTAATTGAGGTGATTCCTCCACCGACCCACGCAGGACACCGGCGGGGGATCGAGGTCCCCACAGTAGCGATGTGATAACGCGTTGCGCACAAGGACCGCTTCGGCTGGTTAAGACACGGGCGGACCGATTCCACGATCTTTGACTCGCGGCGTGTCGGGTTCGAATCCCGAGTTCTGAATGGACGTGTCGAATAATTTATAATCCTTGACACTTTCAATGGTTTTCTGCCTTCATAGGCAGAGGGAAAAATCCGTCTCGGAGAGCACCTGTAGCAACAGAATGCGTCTCGCATGGTTTTGCGTGCCGGATTGTCAAGGAATCGACAAAGATCATAAGAACAATAGATACAAAGGACCAGCCAATGAGCATACGCATTTCTAACAAACGACTTTTATCCACGGCGCTGGCCGTCGTTGGATCGATTTTAGCGATGGCTTCAGCCAAGGCCGTCATCGTCGACCTAAATTCCATGCCCACGGGCACGATCAACGGTGCCCGATTCGACCGGATGTTTCAGCAACCTACCGGCACCGGTGTCATCCAGCCCTTTCTAAGGGTGCAGGCCTCGCCGATGGAGCAAGGCTACAACACTTCGGGCGGCACACCATTCGACGATAAAGCCGGTCCATGGACGCATAATATCCAATTGTCGGATCTGGCTCAGTCGACCGTCACGCTTGATGGTGTGACTTACTTCAAGCTGCTCCTCGATGTTAATGAACCGGGAGGCAAGAAGTCTCTGATCTCGTTGGACCAATTGCAATTCTACACTTCGCCCATCCCGAGCCAGACGACGACAGACGTCATGGCGCTAGGCGAATTGCGCTACACCTTTTCGGCCGCTGATTACGTCATCTTAAATGCTTCGCTCAACAGCGGCAGCGGTTCGGGCGACATGTACGCCTACATTCCGGTCGAGTACTTCGCCGGTGCGCTCCCGACGGATTACGTTTACATGTATGTCCATTTCGGTGACCACGGGTCGGCCGATTTGGTTTCGGGTGGCGGTTTTGAAGAGTGGGCGATCGTAAACAACGGCCTACCAACGCCGACGCCGACGCCTACACCTACTCCGACGGCAACCCCGACGCCAACGCCAACACCGACACCAACCCCCACGCCGACTCCGCCTATGCGCGAGACGGTCTGCGATTTGGTACCGGCTAACGCCGACTCCTGCTGGCGCTATTACTTGGATTGCCCGCTCGGACCTCCGACAAACTCGGATTCCAGCTATGCCGGTCACGCAATTCTGATCGGAGGCCTCGATCCGAACGTCCCTGGGCAAATGCCGCCCCCATGTGCGAACGATGGTTATCGGTTTATTTTCACGACGGGTCCGGGTTCCGTTGTGCCCGCGACAGGTTCGTTTGTGGAAGATCTCACCGCGGGCACTGCGGTGTTAACAGGCCATGTGGAAAGCACCTTTAGTTCAGGCTACGGGTTTGATCTGAACGTCATGTTCACAGGTCGAACGAATACGCCGGATGGGAGTGGGAATGCGCAGGAGCTCAATGCAAATTGCTACGTCGCTAATGGCGGCACGGTTGATCCGAACAGCTGGTACTATTATTCCAGCTTCACCGGGACCTTTACTGGCACCGGCAATTATAACGGTGTCACCCTCACCATCATGCCGTTCATGCACTTCTTCCAAGTGGGATTGGGTGCCAGCGGCAAGAATGTCAATTATGGCATGTCCGGCTGGTTCACTTGGACAGTGACAACGACGCCAGACTATAAAGGCCCGCCTTTGATGGACGGCACAGCAGCAGACTTCGCCGATTTCAACCTCAACTGCGAGAATCTGCGGCCAAATCCGACACCAACTCCATCACCGACACCGACACCGACACCGACGCCGACACCGACGGCCACACCGACTCCGAGTCCGACACCCACGCCGACTCCTACCCCACCGAAAAACTGCACCTTCACGCAAGGCTATTGGAAGAATCATCCAAACGCCTGGCCGGTGCAGAGTTTGACCATCGGCGGAGTGAACTACACCGAAGCGCAGTTGATCACCATTCTGCAAACTTCTGTGATGGGCGATGTGACCTACATCCTGATTCACCAGCAGATTGCTGCGAAGCTGAACGTTGCGCAGGGCTCGAGTAACGCCGCGATCGCATCGACCATCGTTGCGGCCGATAACTTCCTGCAAACGTATCCGTTAGGCAGTAAGCCGGCAAAGAAGACGGTCCAGAACCAAGGTACGTCGCTGGCCCAGACCCTCGACAACTACAACATGGGCAAGAGCGGGCCGGGTCATTGCAGCGACGAGACCAACCCGGACACGGTGCTTCACTAGCGGCGGAAAATTGATTTCCACGGTGCGCGCGCATGAGCGCGCGCACCAAAGGAAGCAGAGTTACTGCGAGGTATTAGACTCGTCGAGTGGGCTGGCCTTGCCTTTGCCGGCGACGCGTTTTTAACTGAAGTAGGCGTTCGTCGCTTCGGATCTACTTAAGACAGCGGTTCGAATTCTAACTTTGTCTTCGCGGATGGCGGCACCGACATCCGCCGCAGCTTCTCAATCACGTTAGGGAGGATCGAGATCGCCCGATCGATATCAGAATTCGAATTGAATCGGCCGAAGGAAAATCGCACCGTCCCGCGCAGCCATTCGTCCGATACCTTCATCGCCCGAAGAACGTGCGAGCCGTCCGTCGCGCCGCTTCGACAAGCGGACCCGGCGGAACAGCAAATACCTTGTTGATCCAGCAACATCAGAACCGATTGGGCCTCGACTCCCTTGAAAGAGAGGTTCGCGGTATTGGGTAGACGGATAGCTCTTTGCCCGTTGACGGAGGTATCGACCACCTTTTCGGTAATGGTTTTTTCAAAACGATCTCGCATTGGCCGGACGCGGGTGTTTTCCTCCTCTAGAAATTCGGCGGCGCATTCGGCGGCTTTCCCAAGTCCGACGATCGAAGCGACATTTTCGGTGCCGGCACGCCGGCCATTCTCCTGTCCCCCTCCCACGATGGACGGATGGAAGCGGATATTTTTATCGATATAAAGCGCTCCGATCCCTTTTGGGCCATAAAACTTGTGGGCGGAAAGTGAAAGCAAACTAGGCCCCGAGTTCCGGAGACGAATCGGTAGTTTCCCCACAGCCTGGACGGCATCGGTGTGGAGGAAGACCTGCTTAGAGCGACAAATTTCGGAGACTTTATCGACGGGAAACACAACACCGGTTTCGTTGTTGGCCCACATGATTGAGACGATGGATGTCTGGGGCCGGATCGAATGTTCCAATTCGGCAAGATCAAGATTGCCGTCTGCATCGACCCTTAGAAACGTCACGTCACATCCCTTTTGCGCCAGTTCCTGGCAATGGCGACGCACGGCGCTGTGTTCAACCGCGGTCGTTACAATATGTTTGCCGCGCGGTTCGAACTGGAGAGCGGAATTGATCGCGGCGTTGCTCGCTTCCGTCCCGCAACTGGTGAAAACGATTTCTCTGGGCTCGCATTGGAGCAATGCCGCCAGGCGTTCTCGCGCCTGATCAATCGCGCGCCGTGCCTGCGCGCCGAACTTATGCCCGCTCGAGGGGTTCCCGTACGATTGGGTGAGAAACGGCAACATCTCCTCCACCACCGCCGGATCGAGCGCGGTGGTCGCGTTGTTGTCGAGATAAACCATCTGACTGTCAGTCACTTAGGTGATTTTACGGCACTCTCTCCTGCGCGTAAATCATTCTTCCACGCGCGGCTCCGCGCCGGGATGCCGGGCGTGATGATGCGTGTAGCGAAAGTAAAGATTCCGCAGATAAATCGGAAGGGGCAACGCCGTCTGTAAAATCCCAACCGAATCGTGACGATAAATCGCAAAATAAAGCAGGGTCAACATGGAGCCGACCGCGCTGCACTCCCAGAAACCGACCGGGATCACGCTCCTTCGCGCGCGTTCCGAGGCGATCCATTGAATGAGAAAACGCAAACCGAAAATAAGGCTGCCAGTAAAACCGACTATCTTCCACGCGTTCCAGGTGATGCCGAACAGTTCCGTGTCGGCCAGAATTTGGGTGCTATGCATAACGTCCGGAACGTTTGGGCAGATACCGCCTGGTGAACAGCCTTTTTTTGGGGACAACCGCAGCAAATGGTGCGTCGTCCCAGGCTGGAATCTTGTCCGGCTTCCATTAGTTTCTCCCGGATGACATCGATCTGGGACCTGGCCAATTCGCAACTGCAGGATTTGGCGGTTTATCAGCCAGGCAAACCAATCGAGGAAACTGCTCGGGAACTCGGGGCCGATCCCAGCGACATTATCAAGCTCGCTTCCAACGAGAATCCGCTTGGGCCTTCTCCTCGAGCGATGGACGCGATCCGCGATGCTTTGGGCAACGCGCAACTCTATCCGGACGGCGGGGGATTTTACCTCCGACAAGCCCTTTCAACTAAATTGAAAGTCGAACCCGGGAACATCATTTTGGGCAACGGATCCAATGAGATCATCGAATTTCTGGGGCACGGTTTTCTCGATCGCGGCGACGAAGTCGTGACCTCGGAGCATGCGTTTATCGCCTACAAGTTGATCGCAGCATTGTTTGGTGCGACCACCATTGAAGTTCCGAGTTCCGATTACCGGCACGACCTGAACGCGATGGTCGGTGCGATTACGCCCAGGACGCGCCTGATCCTGGTTGCCAATCCGAACAATCCCACCGGGACGTTGGTGTCGCAGGATGAAATTGACGATTTCATGACGCGGCTCCCCGATAACGTTGTCGCGGTCTTCGATGAAGCATATTTCGAATTTCTCGACAAACCGCCCGACACGATTCGTTATGTGCGTGACGGAAGGAAGGTCATGGTGTTGCGCACATTTTCCAAGATTCATGGGCTCGCAGGTGTGCGCGTTGGATACGGCATTGGATCCCTCGGATTGATCGAGGTCCTGCAAAAAACAAGGCAGCCATTTAATGTCAACAGCATGGCACAAATCGCCGCGCTCGCCGCGCTGGCCGACGATAACCACCAACGCAACACGAAGAAGGTGGTGGATGAGGGTCGGGTTTTTCTAGAACGGGAATTTGCGGAGATGGAGCTGCGATTTGTGCCAAGCGCGGCAAATTTTGTGATGGCCAGGGTCGGCGACGGCGTCTCGGTTTTTAAAGAGCTGCTCAAACGGAAAATCATTGTCCGCCCGCTGTCCGGCTACAATTTAAAGGAATGGGTCCGCATTTCTGTAGGGACCATGGAACAAAATCAGCAATGCGTGGCGGCGTTGAAGGAAATTGTTTCGAAGAACCCGTCGCACTGAGGAACGACGCTCTTTTGATCGCGAGCGATACGATTGCTGCCATTTCGACTCCCGCCGGAGAAGGCGCGATCGCTTTGGTCCGTCTTTCGGGGCCGAAGGCGGTTGAGGTAGCGGACAAGATTTTTCGGGGGAAGGAAAAGCCCTCACAATTCTTGCCGCAGGTCCAGCA
>JBEEGU010000203.1:0-3478 GCA_041167025.1 Verrucomicrobiota bacterium | reverse complement strand
TCTACTTTCGAGTCAAACTCTCCGTCGGCTACACGGGTCCGAATTTCCATCTTCGGACGCACCGCCTTCACTGTTCGGATCAGCTTTCCTTTGTCATCGGTCGTAATGCTGTAGCCACGGCGTAAGGTGGCGTCAGGGCCAAGCACACGGAGAATTGCTTCGGTCTCATGAAAACGCTGCCGCGCGTGTTCGAGAACGCGGGGCGGCAAACCAGAAAAACGGCGGTGCAGATCGACGAAACGGTTGCGCCGGAGTAATAATTCGCGCGCCGGGCTGCGTGATTGCAGAGCGCCGGCAATATGAGCGAGCGCGCGTTTCGATGCATCGATGTCGTGGGTAATGTGACGGCGCAAAGTTTCACGGACCAAATCGAGTTGTTGCTGGGCATCGCGCATCCGCTTCAACAGTTCGCGAGCCAGCGCCCGCTCCGATAGAAAACGCAAACGCGTTTTCTGGTGTTCGACAAAATTGCGCAAACATTTGGAGAGGCAGCCGATTAACTCCTCGGTCCGGCGCCGCAGATCGATAATGTCCGGGACGATTAACTCGGCCGCAGCGCTCGGGGTTGGCGCGCGTAGGTCGGCCACAAAATCGGCAATGGTGAAATCAATTTCATGTCCGATGGCGGAAATGATTGGGATCGATACATCGGCTATTGTGCGTGCGACAATCTCTTCGTTGAATTCCCACAGGTCTTCGATGCTGCCACCGCCGCGTGCGACCACGATAAGATCAAGTGGCGGCCAACTCGCGTTTGGCGTTGCCAACTCCCGGATGGCCACCGCGATTTCCGCGGCTGCTCCCGTTCCCTGCACGCGGACCGGGCTAATTAAAATTTGCAACCACGGTGCACGGCGTCGGAGAACGTTGAGCATATCCCGAATCGCAGCACCGGTCGGCGAGGTGACGATGCCGATTCGGCGCGGGAATCTCGGAAGCGCGATTTTGCGCTCGGTTGCGAATAAGCCTTCGGCTTCGAGTTTTCGCTTCAGCGCTTCAAATTTTGCCTGTAAAGCGCCAAGCCCCCGCGGCTGCAATATCTGGACACTGAGTTGGTACTGTCCGCGCGCTTCAAATACCGAAATGTTGCCATAGATCTGAACTTGCGCGCCATCAACGAGCGGCGTTCGCGGCGCCGGCATGGTGTTGCGAAAAATGACGCATGCAATCTGCGCGCGCTGATCTTTGAGCGTGAAATACTGATGGCCACTGGCGTGCAGCTTATAATTGGAAATTTCACCCTGGACCCAGACCGCGCCGAATTTCGTTTCCAGCGTGCCGCGAATGGCGCGGGTCAGTTCAGCGACGGTAAAGACCTTCGATGTCTTCTGAAAGAAATCGCTGGTTAATTCCATTCGCGTTCAAATGTCACTGACGAGGACTATTTCCGGGGAGCACGCCCGTCCCGGGCGTAGCTTTCGGCGTCTCGCCGAAAGATCTTTTCGCTGGCGCGAATCTTTGGGGAAAGAGTTCGCGATCGCGAGACGCAATCGCCTACGCCCGAGACGGGCGCGCTCCCCCGGACTATGAACCAAACAATTCATTTTGCGCGCCCGCCGGAGGCTTGAGTCCGAGCTTGCGATAGGCGTTCGGGGTCGCGACGCGTCCTTGCGGCGTCCGTTTAATGTAACCTTCCATGATCAAATACGGTTCATTCACTTCTTCGAGGGTGCCCGCTTCTTCGCCGACTGCGACGGCAAGTGAGCTCAGACCGACCGGTCCGCCGTTGAACTTGTGGATCAAGGTTTCGATGATCCGTTTATCCCATTGATCGAAACCGTCGCGATCGATCTCAAGCATGGTTAGCGCGCGATCGGCCAAATCAGCTGTGATTTTGCCGTCCGCTTTTACCTGAACGTAATCACGGACCCAACGCAGGAGATTGTTCGCTGTCCGCGGTGTGCCGCGCGCTCGGGTCGCAATCTCTGTTGCGCCACCGGAATCAATCTCCACTCCGAGAAGACGCGCGCTGCGGGTAATGATTTTGTGCATCTCTTCAGCCTGGTAATAATCCAGGCGTGCGCTCATTCCGAACCGCGAACGAAGCGGCGCGCTCACCATCCCCGCACGCGTCGTCGCGCCCACGAGCGTGAACTTGGGCAGATTCAGGCGAAGACTCCGCGCCTGTGGCCCCTGATCGATAATGATGTCCAGCCGATAATCCTCCATCGCGGGATACAGGTATTCTTCAATCGTGGGTTGGAGCCGATGAATCTCGTCGATGAACAAAACATCGCCCTTTTCCAAACTGGTCAGGAGACCCGCGAGCTCGCCCGCTTTTTCGATTACCGGGCCGCTCGTGTTCTTGATACTGACGCCCATGGCGTTGGCGATGATGTAAGCCAGGGTCGTTTTTCCTAGCCCAGGCGGACCGCTGAGGAGAATGTGTTCCAGCACGTCTCCGCGCTTTTTCGCGGCCGCAACCATCAACTCAAGCCGTTCGCGGACCTTTAATTGACCGGTGAATTCGTTGAACGCCGGTGGCCGAAGGGAAATCTCAAATGCGGGATCGGGATCGGGAGCGGGAGCGGGCGTTGTCATTAAAACTCTCGACGTTGTCGATTGGCTCATTCTGTAGGGGAAGCTGCCAGCTTCCCAATCAAATAAAACGGAGTACTCACACCGTCCCCCGCAATCGGCCGGTCTCTGCTCATTCCAGTCTCTTGGTCAAAACCAATTCGGTCCCGCGGCGTTTCAAGATGTAGTCCACCTTATCAAATGCATCGCGCATCAGGTGGAGACCGAGACCGCCCGGTTTAATCGCATCACGTGCGCGCCCCCTCATTTCCTGCTTCGGGGTTTGTCTGCCGTAATCACGCAGGCGCATCCGGACACAATTGCGCAACCCTTCCATCGATAGCACGATGAGCTGATCGTCCCGCAATCCGTAGGCATGACGAATAATATTCGTACACGCTTCATCCACTCCCAGCACCATTAGAATCCGTTCCTTTTGCGAGAGCGGATAACCATCTAGAAATTTGCGCACATGGTCGCGCATTAAGACCAGATTGCCGGTGTGGCTGCTGAACTCGATCTTTTTTTTCTTCATCGCGGCGCCTGAAAGGCTGACCCAGCTTTGCCCGCATTCAAGTCCCGATGCACAAAGCTTTTTTCGGGGCAAGCGCTCGTGAGCGCAAAACTGATGGACAGTCAGCGAAAGGAGTTGTTCAGTTTTGTCCATGTGGAAATCTTTTGTCGCGCTCTTGTTTGCGGTCACTCCTATCGTGGCTCAGGAGAATCCTACCGCCTACGAAGCGTTGCGCGTGGTCGGTGCACATTTCGGACGCGCCTCCGTCAATCACGTCGTATCCGTTACCGGGGTGGACGGGAATCCGCAGCCGGAAACGTGGAAGGTTCTTCTGGAGGATCGGCGTGCCAGCGGCGGTGTGCGAGAGGTGGAAGTGGCCAACGGACAAATTGTTTCCGAACGTACCCCGGGTCGCACGGTCATAGGATCGTCCGAAGGCGCCACGAT
>JBEEGU010000202.1:0-4270 GCA_041167025.1 Verrucomicrobiota bacterium | reverse complement strand
CGGCAGAATCTTCACCACATCCATCGCGTGCCCGGCCACCTGCGTCAGAATGCGGTGTTTGCTCAACATTTGGGTAACGAGCATCTGCGCGAAGAGGACTTTATCGATCTTATGCAAGACCTTCCACGCCATTTTCAATTTGAATTCCTGCGGCTCCTGAAATTCGATCCCGATCATGAGCCCTTTTCCGCGCACTTCTTTGATGAACGAATGCTTTTCCTTTAGCCGATCAACCTTCTCTATTAGCAACGCGCCCATACGCGCAGCGTTCTCGATCAGGTTTTCGGAATCGATCACCTCGAGGGCAGCGAGCCCGCATGCCATCGCGAGGTTGTTCCGGCCGAAGGTCGTGGAATGCACCACGCAGCGATCCATCCGGCTAAACGTCTTTTGATAAATTTCGCGGCGAGCGATGATCGCTCCACAGGGGACGTAGCCACCGCTCAATGTTTTCGCGAGCGTAATGATGTCCGGTTCGAGGTTCCAATGCTGAAAGCCGAACATTTTTCCGGTGCGCCCGAGCCCGGTCTGGATTTCATCCGAGATCAGCAGCGTTCCATACTTACGGCAAAGCTCCTGCGCGCGGACAAAGAAATCCCCCTTCGGCGACTTACAGCCTTTGCCCTGAACGGTCTCGATCACGAATGCGGCGACGTCCCCGGTAGAGAGCTGGCGCTCGAGCGCTTCAACATCATCAATTGGCACGCGCGTATCGAACCCATCCATCAGCGGGCCGAAACCTTCGGTGAAACTTTCGCAACCCATGAGCGATAGAGACCCCAGACTCAAACCATGAAATGCGCTTTCGAGCGAGATCACCCGCCGCCGACCAGTCGCGGCGCGCGCAAATTTCAAAGCGCCTTCAATCGCTTCCGTGCCCGAATTGCAAAAGAATACGGCATCGAGATGCGGAGGCGTGCGCTTGGTCAGGGCTTCGGCGAGCAATCCGCTCAAGAGTGAGCAGTCCATCTGGACCATGTTAGGCAGGTCCAGCTCGAGCACGTCGCGAATCGCTTGTTTCACTACCGGATGATTGCGACCGATGTTAAACACACTGTAACCGCTCAAAAAATCGAGGTAAGCGGCGTTATCCATGTCGTAGAGGTAAGCCCCCTCGGCTCGGGCATAGACCTTATCGAATCCAATCACTCGTTGCGCCGCAACCAGAGTCCGGTTGAGGTGACGCTCATGGAGCTGGTAATTTTCTCCCAGGCGCGCCGCGATAATTTCCTTTAGATCGAACGCCATAATGACAGGTCTTTTCTAGGCGAAATGAGACCGAAACGCAAACCCGGCCAGGGGGGATGGCTCTCCGAGCCGTCCCTTTCATCACCTGTTACTGTACCCTCCGCGCGGGCAAGACGGACGTTTCGGAGAAACGTCCCTACCTGGGAAGCGTAGGAGCTTGGCGAGCTGTAGGCGTCGCCCTCTGGGCGACGCTGTGCGCGCGTCTTTTGCAATAGGGGCGCGCTTCGCAGAGGGAAACGTCTACAGACGCGTCGCTCAAAGCTTCAAGTGTGAGCCATTACGCCCGAAACGCTCAGTCCTGAATGACAACCTTCGTAGCCTTGCGCGTGTCCTCATTTCCTTCATAAGAAACTTGCACTCTCGTCCCGGGCTTGATCCGGTCTGCCTTGATTTCTTTATCCGCCTTATCAACGAAGCGGACGCTTTTACTGAGAGCGAAACTGATTGGGTTCGCCGCTTGAGTCTTTAGGGTGATGATTTGCCCCGGGAGAAAGGCCGTGACACTTCCAGTGACAACTGTATCCCTTGTCTGCCTTGGAGAACTCGGCGGCGGCGTCACCAGAGGTTTCGGAGTGCTGCTCGGTTGCGCAAAGGCGACTGAAACAGTCGAGATGTAAATCAAAGTAAAGACAGTGCGTTTCATATTCTGTTTCCTTCCGGGAATGTTCTACGTCGCGCCAGATCAGTTCGCAATCAATTGATTAACCGACAACCGCAATCGGCGGGCGTGGCCACGAAACTATGCAGAACGCGCATTGAGCGCTGACACACATTCGCTAAGGTCCCATTTAGATGAGCACGCCTGTCGTCGATCCGCCCGTCACACCGGAGATGGTGGCCAAACATGGCCTCACGCCGGAGGAATTTGAGCGCATCAAACAGATCCTCGGTCGCGACCCGAACTTCACTGAGCTGGGCATTTTTTCGGTCATGTGGAGCGAGCATTGCTCATACAAGAATTCCAGAAAAGAGCTGCGAAAGCTGCCCACCACCGGGCCCGGCATCCTGGTGAAGGCCGGCGAAGAAAACGCTGGCGTGGTCGATATCGGGGATGGTTGGGCCGTTGCGTTCAAGATCGAAAGCCACAATCACCCGAGCGCAATCGAACCATTTCAGGGCGCCGCTACCGGCGTCGGCGGGATTATCCGTGACATCTTCACCATGGGCGCGCGCCCGGAATTTACGCTCACTTCGTTGCGTTTTGGTCCCATCACGGAAAAATCCGATACTGGATCCTCGATGCTGGATGCTAGATCAGCAGACAAGTCGACACCGCCATCCAGTATCCAGAAACCAGCATCCAGTATCGCCGCCAACCGGCGTCTCTTCACCGGTGTTGTCAGCGGCATCGCCCATTACGGGAACTGCATCGGCATCCCGACGATCGGCGGCGAAATTTATTTCGATGAAAGCTTCGAAGGCAATCCCCTGGTGAATGTTTTCTGTTTGGGCGTTTTGCGCCACGATCAGCTCGCCCGCGGGGCAGCGGAAGGCATTGGCAATCCCGTCTTCTACGTTGGGGCCGAGACAGGACGAGATGGCCTCGCCGGTGCCGCTTTCGCTTCGCGCGAACTGACGGAAGAATCGCGCGCGGACCGCCCGGCAGTACAAGTCGGCGACCCGTTCAAAGAGAAATTGTTACTTGAAGCGTGCCTCGAGCTGCTGGCCAGCGGCGCCGTGGCCGGTATTCAAGACATGGGAGCGGCCGGATTGACCTGCTCCACTTGTGAGACTGCCAGCCGCGGAGGCAGCGGCATTGAGATCGACCTGGCGAAGGTGCCGAAGCGAGAGCCGGGCATGACTCCCTACGAAATTCTGCTCAGCGAATCGCAGGAACGAATGCTCATTATTGCCAAACGCGGCCAGGAACAGATTGTCCGCGAGGTTTTTGAGAAATGGGATGTCCCGTGCGCCGAAATTGGACGCGTGACCGACGACGGAATGATGCGGGTTCGCAATAACGGATCGGTCGCGGCCGAAATTCCGGCAAAGCCGCTGGCAGAAGAGGCGCCTCTTTACAGTCGTGAAGCCAAAGCCCCTGAGGTGGCGCAAGTTTCTAACTTGCGAGAATCGTTAGGTGGCAGGTTAGAAAGCTGCCCGCCGCATGAAGCGCTGCGGCAATTATTGCGCGATCCCACCATTGCTTCGAAAAATTGGGTCTACCAGCAATACGATCACACCGTTCGTACCGGAACAGTCGTTAGGCCGGGATCGGATGCAGGAGTATTTTTCGTTCGCTATGCAAACAAGATTTTGGCAGCGACGACTGACTGCAATTCGCTCTATTGCCGGCTCGATCCCCGGCAGGGGGCAAAAATCGCCGTAGCCGAAGCGGCACGGAATCTGACCTGCTCGGGCGCCCGCCCGCTGGCGGTCACGGACAATCTAAATTTTGGCAACCCCTACAAACCGGAGAATTTCTGGCAACTGCGCGAAGCGGTTGAAGGCATGGCTGAAGCCTGTCGCGCATTTGAGACACCGGTAACGGGTGGGAATGTCTCTCTGTATAATGAGAGCGGCGCTGGAGTGATCGATCCCACTCCGACCGTAGGCATGGTGGGCCTGATCGACCAGGAATCCCACATCACCACGCAGTGGTTCAAGAGAGCGGGCGACGCAATCATTTTAGTCGGTTCCGTCGCCAGCGATGGGGATGAAACCAAGATGCTGGGCGGCTCACGCTTTTTGAAGGTCTGCTTCGGGCGCAAACAAGGGCCCGTCCCTCACCTCGATCTCGCGCAAGAAATTCGAGTGCAAAATGCCGTTCGAGATTTAATCCGAAAAGGTTGGATCAAAAGCGCGCATGACTGTTCCGAGGGCGGGCTGGCCGTGGCCCTGGCTGAAAGCTGTTTTAATCCCACCGGTTTGCATGGTGCTGAGATTGAGTTACCGCAAGTTTCCAACTTGCAAAGCAACGCTGATAGCAACTTGGAAAGTTGCGCCATTCTTTTCAATGAGGCGCAGTCCCGCATTATTATCTCGGTGGCGGCCGAAAATATGGAAAAGGTCATGTCGACCTTGC
>JBEEGU010000201.1:0-6188 GCA_041167025.1 Verrucomicrobiota bacterium | reverse complement strand
AAAAATCAATCTCATGGCCGAACTCCAAAAAGTGAAACGCAGCCTGGCAAAACAAGATGCGACGGCACCGCAAGAAGTCTTCCTCGTGATCGATGCGACGACCGGCGGGAATGCGCTAACGCAGGCGCGCGAATTTCATCAAGCACTCGGCCTAACCGGGCTAATCGTGACGAAACTCGACGGCAGCGGCAAAGGCGGAATCATTGTGGGTATTCAAGATCAGTTGGGTATTCCGACGCGATTCGTCGGTACCGGGGAACGGATCGAGGATTTTTCGCAATTCGACGGGCGCGAATTTGTCGCGAGAATGTTGTAGCTCAGTCCAAAGCTGTGGGAGAAACAACGAACGAGACGGTCGTGCCGGAAGATGGCGTCGCGCCAGTGAGGGTGAGAGGACTGCGCGGTTTTCTCGCGAAATTCACCGTTCTCAAGGGCGCTCAACGCGAGTTGTGGCTCACGTTCGCAATTAAGCTGCTCATCATCTCGGCTTACTCCGTCACTAATAAGACGCTGATTCTGTGGCTTTCCTCGGACCTTGGGTTCAACGATCAGCACGCAGGAGCGTTGGTCGGATGGGTCTGGGCGCCGGCCATGACCATATTCACCCTTTTGGCGGGTTCGGTGACCGACGCGGTGGGGCTTCGCCGAACTTTTTTCTTCGGGGTTTTCGTCTGCCTGGTCGCGCGCGCCGTGATGGCGTTTACGACGATACCGTGGCTGGCGCTTGCCGGCGGCTTGTTTCCTTTAGTCATTGGAGAGGCACTCGGCACTCCGGTCCTAATTGCAGCCGCACGGCGATATTCTACTACGCGACAACGTTCGATCTCATTCTCCATCATCTACATGGTCATGAATGTCGGTTACCTCATCGCCGCCCGGATCTTCGACTACGTCCGGCAGACGTTAGGCGAACATGGTCATTTAAGTCTCTTTGGAATGGAGATAACCACTTACCGCACCCTGTTCCTGGTCAGTCTCGGTTTCGAGATACTCCTGCTTCCGACGATTTATTTTCTGCGGAGGGGAGCCGAAGCGACAGACGATGGCGTCAGGTTCACAGCCGAACCGGTGAGATATGCCACCGGAGCGTTCTTCGAGCGCATTTGGTTCACCACGCGTGACAGCGCGCTCGATACCATTCGCCTGTTTCGGCGGCTGCTCAGTCAGTCCGTTTTTTACCGCCTCCTGGTCTTTCTCCTTCTAATCGGATTTTTGAAACTCATTTTCCTGCAAATGGACTACGTCTTTCCCAAGTTCGGCATTCGCGAATTGGGGGAGGGCGCTCCGATAGGTCAGTTGTCAGCGATCAACTATCTCCTCATCATTTTGCTTGTCCCGACAATCGGCGCGCTCACGCAACAATTCTCCGCGTATCGAATGGTCATAGTTGGCGGGATCATCTGTGCTGCTTCGGTCTTCGTGATGGCTTTGCCGACGGCGTGGTTCCAAGGTCCCGCCAACGGCGCGATCGGCCAATGGCTCGGTCACAGCTACCTGGGAGTGAAAGGTAATATTCATCCGTACTACATCATGACTGCGATCTACATCGCCATCTTCTCGGTGGGCGAAGCGTTCTACTCACCGCGCGTCTATGAATATGCCGCGGCGATTGCTCCGAGAGGTCAGGAAGCGTCTTATGGTGCGCTATCGTACATCCCTTTCCTCCTCGGGAAACTCCTGGTCGGAAGCGCTGGATGGTTGTTGGCCGCATTTTGTCCGGAAAAGGGTCCCCGGAATTCCGGGATGATGTGGCTTATCTTTGCCTTGGCCGCATCGATCGCGCCGATTGGGTTGTTTTCGCTGCGGCGTTATATCCGCGTTCCCGAAGCCGGACGACAGCCCGGTCACTAGACATTCTCCAGCCAACGCGGGTAAAATCCGCTTTTGCGGCGAACTAAACCGGAGTAGTTTTACCAGTGATCGAATTCCCCAAGAGACCTCCGCGGTCGTCGCGCGGAATGTTAATATTTTGCGCCATCGTTTTCGCTGTTTTAGCGGTAGTTGCCATTTTTCAAAACCGGGCTGGCGCGCAAAAACGCGAGGAGCCAGCCATCACCCAAACTGCTATGACCACATCATCACCCACCAATAAATCGATGCCGAAGCCCTCCGACGCTGAATTGCAAAAGAAGCTGACACCGGAACAATACCATGTGACGCAGCAATGCGGCACGGAACCGCCGTTTCGAAACGAATATTGGGACAATCATCGGGCGGGCATCTACGTCGATGTGGTCAGTGGCGAACCGCTCTTCACTTCTCTTGATAAGTTTGATAGCGGCTCAGGATGGCCCAGTTTCACGAAGCCGATTGCGGAAGAGTATGTGCTTCAAAAATCCGACGCTTCGCATGGCATGGAACGAAATGAAGTTCGGTCGAACAAAAGCGGTTCGCACCTTGGCCATGTGTTCGACGATGGTCCAGCGCCCACGCGGCAGAGGTACTGCATTAACTCGGCTGCGCTTCGGTTTGTTCCGGTCGAAAAGCTCCAAGAGGAAGGTTACGGCCAGTTTTTGCCTCTCTTTTCCAAAACGGACACGCCACCAAAAGGCGAAAAACACTAACGGCTCTTTGCGGCCGCACAAAGTTCTGGCACGCCTTCCCATTTTTTTGCAAGATGGGCCAGAAGGAGATTCGAAATGGCCACGCGAATCGAACACGAATACACGTCTTATATAAGCGTTGTGCTGGGAATTATCGCCGTCTTTGCCGTCGGCGGTGGTGCTTATTATTTCAGCAGCATGCGGGCGGAGAATAAAAAAAGTGCGCCTTACGATTACAATAAACCGGTGCCGACCGACGCCCAACTGCGCTCGCGTTTGAAGGAAGAGCAATATAAGGTCACCCGCCAGAATGGGACGGAACCTGCTTTTCAAAATGAATATTATAACAACGAACGGACCGGACTTTACGTCGATATAATAACCGGGGATCCACTCTTCAGCTCTCTCGACAAATTCGATGCCGGGAATGGCCGGCTTAATTTTAGCAAGCCACTGGCAAAGGATCGGATCGCACAAAAGAAAGACCTTTCCCACCCCGAGATTGAACGCGTCGAAATCCGTACAGTCAGGAGCGATTCACACCTGGGTCACCTTTTCCATGACGGGCCTCCTCCCGGTGGAGAGCGTTACACGGTCAACTCGGCCGCCGTGAAATTTATCGCGGTGGAGAAACTTGCGAACGATGGATACGGAGAATTTGTGTCGCTCTTTCCGGGCGCTTCGGCCACGCCGAAATCTGGAACTCCCTGACGCCTCCGAGCGCCTTCTGTCCTGCTGCGCGAGCGCCAGGGACGTATCCAAATACTGCTATCACGCGATCAACCCACGAGACAATCGGGGCAACGGCGAATCCGAGAACGAGAACGAATTTCAAAAAATGGGAAAACCTGTCTGGGGATCTGGATCAACAGTCACCATATAGGCGATAGCGATCCGGTACACCGCGCACGGCTCGAGCTCAGCGAAAAGATACGGCGTTCCGAACGTTAGTTAACATGAATCGGGTACAAAGGAATGTGCAACTAGAACCAAAGCCGCAGCGCGACATGCTGGTGCGTCGCGACGTTAGCCGTATTTTGCTTCGCGGCCCGTCTTGTCATCCCGATGCGGCAGTAGCCGGCGAGGGCCTTTCTCAGTGGCGCGCCTTACACAATTTACCTTGTGTGCTCGAGCAACGATTGTGGGTCCTTCACTTCGTTCAGGATGACAAGCTGCGCGTGGTGGTCCGCGCCAAGCATAACGACACGTTGCCCACGCTTGTCATCCCGAGCGCAGGCGAGGGACCTCACACAACCCTCGTTGGTACGCATCTAATCTGTGCGATCCACAGACGCAGCGGAGGTCTTCACTTCGCATGGCATGCGTTCGGCCTTGATCGCGGTGAAGTCACAACCGGTGCTAAACCGAGCGGCGACTCCGCATAGCGCAATGATCGAGTCGGGCAAATTTGCGCCGTGAATTATCCTGTGAGAGATGCAGCGCAATGCCGAAGTCACACGATACCTCAGCGCAATCGCACCATAAGTCCGCGCTCATCGCAGCGATTGCGGCATTCACGACCTGGGGATTGATCCCGGGGTATTGGAAGCTCCTCAAGGCAGTCCCGGCGACTGAAATTCTAGCCCATCGTTACGTCTGGACGACTGTTTTCCTGACCGGGTTGCTGACTTGGCAAAGGCGTTGGAACGAGGTGCGAACCAACACCCATTCACGACGCGCCGTTCTTTATTGCCTGGCAAGCGGAGCGACCATTTCGATTAACTGGTTTCTGTTTATCTGGGCAGTGAACGTCGGCCGCATTATCGAGACCAGTCTCGGATACTTCATGACGCCGCTGGTGAACGTGCTTTTTGGCGCGATTTTCCTACGGGAGCGACTGAGTCGCCTGCAATTGGCATCGGTTCTTCTCGCCACCATCGGAGTCACGAATCTCACGTTCGGGTATGGACGCTTCCCGTGGATTGCAGTCACATTATGTTTTTCATTTGGGATTTACGGACTGCTCAGAAAACAGTCTGGAACGGCACCGATACCGGGACTGTTTTTCGAAACCATTTTCCTCGTGCCGATCGCTCTGGTTTACCTCGTCTGGTTGCGCAACCATGAACAACTCGTGTTTGGTCGGGAAAACTGGCTTCTATCAGTTCTACTAGTGTCCACTGGGGTCGTTACCGCAGTCCCGCTTGTTTGGTTTGGTCACGCGGCGCGTCATTTGCGCCTCACCACGCTAGGTTTCCTGCAATATCTTGCACCCACCGGTTCATTTCTGCTGGGCGTTTTCGTTTATCACGAAACCTTCACCCGCGGCCACTTGATCACGTTCAGTATGATCTGGCTGGCACTGGCTATTTTTACCTTTGACGCAATTTCGCGCTGGCGCTCGACTCGCGGTCGTTCCGATCTGGCCAATTCCGTGTGCAAGGCGCCAGTCTAGGGCGCAGACGATTACCGCCGCCATTGAATTACATCGTGACCCATCTACCTTGTGCCTTCCCGTGAAGCCCGACGACTTTCAATACGCTATCGAGAATACTCAGGTCATTCTCGCACCCGAGGGCCAGATTGCGACGTTCGGCGGTACGAGCTTCAGCTTCTATCTTATTTCCGAACTGATGGATCGCGTCGATCAGGTGCGGATTCGAAACGGCAAGATTCATGCGGAACGTCCGCAAATTTTGACTCCGGAGCATTTTCGACGGTTGCTTCTAGAGGGGTTTGGCGACAAAGCGCAGCGTTATGCGGAGCAGTTGCACGAGCATATGCGGAACATCGCTGTGCTGCGTTACGGATTTCAGTTTCGTAAAACCGACGTTACGGAAGAAACCGTCCGCGATTCGGTTGACGCGGTCGTTACCCGCACAAAGCGCCAGGTTGAAAATGGCAATGAACCCCACAGCGCAGTGATACAGGGTGTCGACGACGCCTGGGAAGTCTGCCTGCTCAAGTTTACGATCGATATGATCGAGCGCTCTTCCGGCGGAAATATTGGCGATCTCCGAAGGCGCGGGCTGCTTTGAATCTTCGCAACTGTGAAGTTCTTTTGCCTGTCGGCCCTCATCGCTGGACTGCTTTTGGCTTGTGGAACAAATTCTTCCGCAAGTGAGCTTCGGATAGCTCTCGCTCCCAAAGTTGGTTTTCCGAAGGATTCACCGGTTTTCACCGAGGATGCCACGAACTTTTACGGGACGAACATCGTGCTGCTCACCAGTAAGCTTTTACGCGGGCGCGCGGAAGCGCAGTTACGCAGGTCCATCCCTGCTTCATTACGCGTTGAAGCAAGCCGGGTGGCCAACACCTCGATCATTTCTGTCGTTGCCTCAGGGGCGGATGATTCCGTTGGCGCACCATTCTTGTCCGCCCTTTTCGACCAATTCATTCGATTTAAACGGGAACAAAAGGAAAAATACTACCGCGACGCAATCAATGCGGTCGATGCGGCTCTTTCGTCAGTTCCGTCTGAATATACGGCGCGGCTTCAGATCCATCGCGAACAACTTGTGATCGTTTCGCTGCTCGATCTGAAACCAGATTTCGAGCGGATCGAGTATTAACTTTTTTCGATGGCGAGCCACCGCGGCCGTTTCAAGATTTTGGCTGCTACGATTTCCGATATCGCCGCATCAATTTAAAGAAGCGGATCGTGTCCCGAACGGGATGAATGCTGCTGACTTCGTCGGAATAAAC
>JBEEGU010000200.1:0-2995 GCA_041167025.1 Verrucomicrobiota bacterium | reverse complement strand
GCCCGGAATCCCCCTAACCCTTCCTCAAAGACTGTAATCCAAGCCTGTTCTCCAGCTTCAGCCGCGCAGCGGCAAAGTAGTTCGTGAATGATCACACTGCGCGTTTTGCCGGCCACGCGAAATTCGCCAAGCCGCCGGGTAATGAATTTATCTCCAAGCTGTTCCCGGACGGCCTCTGAAATCAGAACTTGGGTGTTAAGATATTTGTTCAATGACTCGAGGCGCGACGCGAAATTCGTCGTGTCACCAATCATGGTGTAGTCGAATCGAAAGGATGAACCCAGATTCCCGGCGAGTACTTTGCCGCTATTCACACCGATGCGGGTCCGCAGTTTCTTTCCGCGCACTTCCAGTTCCGTGAGACAGCGGAGATCGCACGCTGCCTCGGCCGCGCGGATCGCGTGGGCCGGCTCATCGATCGGAGCACCCCAGCCTGCCATCACTGCGTCCCCCACATATTTAATGATGGTGCCTTTGTTCTCGAGAATGCAGCGCGTGGTCTGCTCAAAATATGCAATCAGGATTTTTGAGACTTCGGACGGATCCAGGTCTTCGGACAACGTGGTGAAATTCTCCAGATCGGTAAAAATGATGGTGGCTTCAACCACCTTGCCGCCCGGTGTCAGGTCAAAGTCGGAGTTAGCTATCTTGTCGGCCATTTGCGGCGACAAATAAAATCCGAAAGCTTTGCGCAATTCTTTGCGGCGACGCGATTCCAGTAGGTATTGCGAACCCACGGACCAAACCAAGCCTAACGGCATCTGAATACCGGCTGGAACCAACCAATCGAACCAAATACGTTGATGCCAAACAAGCCAGCAGGCAAAGCACGCCAGTGCGCCCGAGCCTAACAGCGTCACAATCGCGGCAATCGGGGGACGCAAAACAGAGAGACCGCCTGCTAATAAGCCTATCAACACAATAAGGGCTGTCTCCCAATTCTCCGGCATCCGGGTAAGCCATTCCCCCCGCAGCAAGTTGAGCAAAATGGTCGCGTGAATCTCCAAACCGGTGGAAAACTGGTGGTTCGATGTCGAATAAGCCGTCGCGAACTCGTCCCTTCCAACCGCTAGGGAACCGACCGCCGACCGGCCGCCCACCAAGACGATTTTGTCTTTGAAATATCCGGACGGTAGGCCCTGCGGATCGAGCGCCTGAGCAAAATTCACGGACGAGAAAGTGTCTCGTGGACCGTAATAATTGATCCACCGCTTAATCGGGCTCTCGCGAGGCTCGCCCGTAATCCTCGCTCCCAGGACCTCCGCTGCTTTCCACGTGGCGGTTGGAACCAGGCTGGTCCCAAAAAACATCTCGCGCACGCCATAATCTGGATCGACCGGATCGAATGCAAGAATTCCCCAGCCGGCGGCGGCTTTGCGCAGGGGACTGATTGGAGGAGCGATGCTTTTCTTGTTCACTCCTCCCATCCGTTCGATTTTGTCGAGCGCGGCGCCGAGTATCACCTTCCCGTTGCGTCGAATAGATTCCGCAAAAGCCGCATCGACAGCAGCTTCTTCTGCGGGCTGATCAAAGACGATGTCGTAAAAAACCAAACGCGCATGATCCCTGGTCAGTCGGTCCAAGAGAGGAATGTGCAGGGCCCGATTCCACAGATTATCCAGCGGCTGCTGCAATTGCTTTGCCGAATCATCGTCCAGATAGATGAGGACGGCTTCGTGCGTGTCGAGAGTTGAACGCACGATGAAAGGCAGATCATAGCTGTAGCGCGACAGAGGCTCAGCAAATGAAAAACGCAGGCATGCCAGCCCTATCGTTACCGCGAGAAGACTGCCGAACAGAATCGCCAGCGCGCGGCTGTGATGCCTGATTTTCGGAAGCCGCATTAGAAATTCAGGCGGACCCGAACTTGCAAAGTACGATCTCGGGGAAGCTCGCTGTAATAGTTAAGCGGATTGAGTTTGTAATTTTGATCGGTCAAATTCAAAAACCCGAGGGTGATGTCGCCGTAATTGCGCCGGAAGCGGTACCCGACGTAAGCGTTCAGCTGCAAAATTTCATCGCCAGGAATATCAGGGCCATAGCCTACGTTGCTCTGGCGAGCCCAATATTCTTCCACTCGGCCGAAAAACCCGGAGGGATGGTTGTAAAGCACAAAGATCTGAGCTTGGTGCAGTGTCGCCTTCTGGCGGCTGTCGGCGAAACTTGGCGATAAAAAAAATTCCTGCGCGGGGCTTGGCGGGAGGGAAGCGACGCGAACGGATTTCGGAACACCGCTGAAAACCGTTTGAAGATCGGAAAACGTAACCTGGTAATGTGCGCCGAACGACCATTCGTTTCCGACCAACTGGTTCAGCGTGAGCAATAAATTATCTTCCTCGTATCGGAAACTCTCCGGGGTGGACGATGCGACAATTGGCAAGTCGATGAACTTGTTCAAAGAATCAACCGAGGCATCGAAAACACCGACCCGCCGATTTACGTCTGACCTGAGAATTGTCGCCTGAACCGCAGCATAGGTTCCCGAATTAAATTTATTTTCAATGAGCAGCCCCCCGCTCTCGTAGGTGGGAGCGGCGACGGAGCCGATCAGCGATTCCGAAATGATTGTTCGAAAGACCTGATTGAAACCAGCGACCTCAGTTGGCTCAAGCTGAACACTTTCGTCAAAGCTCACTCCTCCGAGCGACCGAGCGTAGGCTGCGCGAAGTACGAGATTCCCCCCTGGATTCCAGATTAAACCAACCTTTGGCGAAACACGGGCTCGCGAACTCTGCGCATCCACAATTGGCGGGTTCCGATGATTACTCGGGTAGCTCAATCGGTCATAGCTGACGCCGCCCGTGATCGATAGCGTTCGGAACGGGCGCCAGGTGTCGTAAGCATAAAAGCTTTCGCGCTCCAAAGATGTTTCAAAATCCTGCGCGGCAGCTGGATTCATAAACAGGGGAGCCACCAGAGGTTGCACGTTATTAAAACGATCGCTCGTGTGGAACTCGCCCGACTGAAATCGGGCGCCGACAATGAGTCTGTTACT
>JBEEGU010000199.1:0-3738 GCA_041167025.1 Verrucomicrobiota bacterium | reverse complement strand
GTTGTCCTTTTGTGACGTAGGCAAACAAAAGGGCGCTAAACAGGGCGCAGCCATACGCTCCTATCGCAATGACAGACCACCATAAATCGCGACTTACAATTAATCGCCGCGAAATGATGATTCCGTTAGCGATGATGGCAGCGAGAAGGACCGCGCCATTGGCGCCGGAGAGGAAGTAAATCGCGTCGCGATACACGTCGCTGAAGGTGAAGCCGTGTCGAGTCGGATAAAATTCCAGATAGCTCGCCTGGTAGCGGGCCCGATCGGCAAAATAGGTGAATGCATCGCCGGTCGCGTAACGTCCGATTGCAAGCCAAGCGACAGGCGGAACCAACAAGATTGCGAGTGCAATCAGCGAAATCCGGCGTTCGCGAATTAGTTGCAGGCAGGGAAGAACGAAGATCAGAGCCCATGCTTCAATTCGGACGCATTCGGCCAAGGCAGCTAGCAGCGCTCCGCCGATCCACCGCTTTCGCAAAATGAACCAAAGACTGCCCAGAACCAGGCAGCTATGCGGGACGTCGGTCATGCAAGCGGCCGAGTACAAGATGTGAAGCGGATTGAGAATGATCAGCGCAAAAGCCAGCCAGGCGTAGGCGAGGCTTTTGGTCAGATTTTGCGTGATCGCGAAAACGAGGACGCAAGTGATCGTGCCGCAGATCAGATTCACAATCTTTCCGGCAACGATCGGATTGTGAATGAACAGATTTAAAATGGCTGAGATAAACTGAAACAAGGGCAGCCAAAAACCAAACAAATGAGACGGTCGCAAATTCCCGGAGGCCATGAGCCCGCTAAAACGGGTGATGACCTCGGCGTAAGAATATCCGTCCTGTTCCGCATTCGGCAGAATCAAAGCCACGCAGCAACGACTGGCGAGGGCGATAGCCCAAACCAGGGCCCAAGTGGATATCGTCGCCTCCCGCTCCGCGACACGAACTGGGAAGCGGTCGACTGATTTTGGCGCAGGCCTGATCGTCACAATCCTGGAGGGGCGCAGTGAGCCGCCACCTTTATTTCTTTGCCGCATTCCGATAAGACAACCACGCCGTCCAAGATCGCTCCCAGTTTTGTTTCGAAGCCCAGCATTGCGCTTCGAGGAAATGAAAATAGGCGGGAGAACTGGGGCGCTCGCTGAAATGGCGGACCGTATCAAGCGCGTCATCGATGCGGTCAGCTTGGAGTTGGGCCCGATAAAGAGCGTATCCGACGGTGTAATTATCGGGGCTGGCGTAAAACCGTTTTTGCAATTCTGCGAGCGAGCCCTCGCCGGAAGCGCGAGGCAGCGCCACGGCTTCACCGAAGTGTTGGGTCAATTCAACCGCCGCGTGGAAATCTTTCTTGCCGGCGTTGTATTTCGCCATGCCAAGCCAGGCATAACGCAGCCAGTCTGGATGATCCGCAATGCTTTTCGCTAACTCGTCGAGATCGCCTCGCTCCGACCATAAATCGAAGAACGCCAGCTTTTCCGTTTCGCTAAGCATTCCCAAGTTCGGATCATTTCGCACCAATCGTTCTACACCACGGCGAAATCCCGGACCCGACAGCCGGCCAAGATAAGCGAGAGCGAGGTCAGATTGGCTGAGCCCGACCTCTTCCAGTATTTGGCCTACCTGGGGATTTTTCATCGTCGCGTTCGTGAGCATGCTTCCGTAGATCTCGGAGCGTCTTTGACCGGCTTTCCGGAGCGCGTCCCGCCAGGCAGTCGCGGCCAATGTCGGCTGGGACGATAACCAGGCGTTGCCTTCGGCCAACGGCAGCTCATACGCATTGGGCTCAAGAAACCGTGCGCGGCGAAAATCATCGAGCGCGTCCGACGGTTTGTTGGCCGGGACTTCGGCCAGGCCGCGGAAAAAATAAAGCTGCCAGTCTAACGGCGCCCATACGATCGCACGCGATGTCAGTGCAATCGTCTCGCCGAAATTACGGCCGCGATTGGCCATTGTTGACAATTCCTTCGCACTCGACACGCCGACAATGCCGGGGAGAAGCATCTTGACGCGCGTTCCGATCACCCATGAAAGACCGGCGGTGAGGAGAAGGATACCAACAATTCGAAAAACGATATTAATCGATCGGCTCGGATTCAGGCAAAGCGGTCGATGCAGGGCCAGGCCAAGCAGAAAGATGCCGGCATACGCGGTGCCGACCCGATGGGCGGAGACATCAACCAATCCGTGCACGGCAAAAATCGTGGCACCGATCAACGCCGCAAGACGAAACCGCTGATTCGTTCCTTCCTGCAACGGCAGGACTTTTCGCATAAGGAGGATTGCGCCAATCACGGCGAGAACCACCGCCGGCCAACCCACTTCCGACCAAAGCCATAGCCAGTCGCTTTCCGGATGCAACGCACGCAACTGGCCGGCTGATTCATTACGAAAAATGGCAAATACCGAATCGAAATTTCCCAAACCGATTCCGCACCAAGGCGATTCGCGAATGAGCTGGAACGTGTCGCGAAAGATTCGCCAGCGAAAATCAGTCGAAATCCCGGTTCCGGCCGCTCCCCATTGTCGAAATCGGTCGAGGGTTTGTCCACCGAGAACCAAAATCGAGCTCACCAGAAGAAGGAGAAAAGAAACCCCAAGGGCGATCCGAGCGCTGGATTTTTGACGAAGCGCGACGGCTACTATCCAAAGCGCGCAGCCTCCTACGAGTATGGCGACTCCGGCTCGAGAATAGTTAAGAATAATCGCCGTGGTGAGAATTCCCAAGCCGACCAGTGCAAACACCCAGCGAATTCGTCCATGTCTAATATCGTCTTGGGCGCAGGCCAGCAGCACGATCGCGGTGATGCCGAAAAGATCCCCGGTCTGATTTCGATTGGGAAAAGGGCCGAAGCCCCGTTGATTAATCCAAAATGGGAAAGCGAGATGCGCGCAATACATCAGGATGGAAATGGCAGCGAGAAAAACGATCGAGCTAACAAAAAGCCGCAGAAGAAAACGAGCGGAACGTAGCTCCATATCCAAAGTCGCGACGAGATAGAGCCAACAGACGCCTCCGACAAGGCTCGCAAACGCCCCGAGGGTAATCCATGGTTGAGCGGAAACGGTCGTGGGAAGCGCGATTGCAAAATCCTCGGCCAGAGCGGTCCGCCAGGCGGGAAAGAAAAACCAATGCGCCGGAAGAAACGCCACTAAGGCCAGGGCGACGAACACCGCTAGAACGAAATTTGTAGCCAGTCCAAGAGAGGCGCGGGGCGGCCGCAGGACCAAATACAGACCAAGCAAAGCCACGACAATTCCTTCAGCCCATTTCTGCGTGGCGCCGCCAAGAAAGCAGGCGAAAGCCGGCAGCAACGCAACAAGAGCGTGGCTGACCGGAGACCTTGAATTGGTTGTCTTATGCCGCGACGGGGGCGGCTCCAGGGAATCTGGCATTATCGGATCAAAACTATCATGGTATGGGAATAGCTGGTTCGATTTACGTCCGCAACGTCGCGGCGCCTATCATGTTTCAACGCAGTTTAGCACGAGTTGAAGGCACGCTGCCATCGCGTACTCTCTCGGCGGAGCAAGCGACAAAACCATGTTAACGCAACGGACGGAAGGTCTTTACCGCGTTTTCACACTTTGCCAGATCGTCATCGTCGCGATTCTGTTCTGGTTTGGTGTCTGGGTGATGGTGACTTTCTATTCGCCGAGTGCCGAGCTGACCTGGCGCCGCTATACCATTTACTGTGGCGTGCTCGTTCTGGGTATGGCTTTGGAAGCACTCAGTCGATCGAAAAAT
>JBEEGU010000198.1:0-3532 GCA_041167025.1 Verrucomicrobiota bacterium | reverse complement strand
AGGATAAACTCCTGTAAGAAACCGTAGAAGTTGACCTGGAACAGGCTCAGGTCTCGCCGCGAGCCAATAGGCGAGCGATAATTATCTCCCAGTTCGCCTTCGGTGAAATTGTTCTTCGCCGCGATGACGACGCGGGCTTGATTAAGCGTATTCAGCCAGGCATCGGCGTGCTTTGCTGGAATGACAAGGATGCGATTGGCGAAAGTTTTCTCGTTGCCACTGAGCTGTTCCAAATCGGCCGCGACCGTTTCCATGGCAGATTGAAATAGCCGCCGCAGCTCCGGTTCAACGTAGAGCTTCCACTCCGCGCAAAGATTCTCCTCATCGGCATTCGAAGGGGCACTAAAAATTCTGCTTTCCGCAGCGGGCGCGTTCTCGGCAGAAGTGCTCGCCGGAATCTGGCGAAGGAGTTCGGCCAGAAAGGGGTCCAGTTCGGAAATCTCAAGCCCATCGTTGCGCCGGCAAATATCCATCGCATTCAGTCCGCTTTTTCGAGCGTAGCCAAAAGCAGGTGGCCATGCAGTTGTTGCACATACAGTTCGGCCCGTTCCCGCATCCCGGTCCACAAAATGGAACGTCCGTGATGATGCACTTCGAGCATATGTTTTTCCGCTTTCTCCCGGGGGTAACCGAAAACGCGCTGAAAAACCATGGTTACGTAGGTCATCAAATTGACGGGGTCATTGTGGACGATGACCTTCCAGGGCAGATCGAGACTTTGTTGCGGTTCGGTTTTTTTTTCAATTGTCGGATCGCTGAGGGTTGAGCTGCCGACCTTTTGATTCAAGCAAAGGACGCTGGAAACGTTCTGCACCACCCTGGCCCTGACAGTCCGCGCCTGGCAGATCATGATAAAAGGCTAACATACGCCGCCTCCACTTCAAACATTTGCATCAGGCTTCGCCTGCGAGCAGTCGGAGGGCCGCCACCACGATTTTGGATTGCAGTGCATGCATTTTCCGAGCATCGCTCTCACTTTGATCGTCGAAGCCCCGCAAATGGAGCAGGCCATGGACGATATATAACTGGATCTCACGCGACAATGAGGTGCCAAATTGCCGAGCCTGGCGTTGTGCGGTTGGAATACTGACAAAGATTTCGCCGTGTTGAAATGTGATGACGTCGGTGGGCCCCGTTTGGTTTAGAAATTGACGATGCAACCCGGCCATACGCCGGTCCGAGATAAGCAAAATAAATACTTCGCGGGGCAAACGCTTCAGCTCGGGGCCCGACCGGACGCGGAGACACAACGACAGTGCACACTGGGAAAATTCTTGCAGACTGCCGACGTCCACTCGAAATTTTCGCTGCGCGTTCTGGACGTAAATTTCGGGCGGTGAAATCTTGGAGGGGCGTTGGCGCATGCTATTGACGATCGGTCGCCTTTTCCTGGCACGCGCGATCAACGAATTGCAAAAGGGAATAGAGAAGCTGTAATCGCGGCAGATCTGCTCCTGCGGCAAGGCCGCGCCGAAGCGGTTCGCCCCAGATCGCCTCAATTTCGAGCGGTTTTCCCTTTTCGAAATCCACCAGGGTGGAAGGTTTGTAGGCGCCCATCATTTCAGTGCGCCTTATCAGCTCTTCCGGCGTGGAGGATTCCAACGGGAATCCGCATTTGCTCGCCGCCTGCATGACCTCTTCCATTAATGCGAGAGCACTTCGATGCAGGTTTTCGTCCTTCAAAATCGCAGAGGTATCGATTCCGCCGCCGAAAATGGACAGTCCATTGAACGGAATGTTCCAAACCAATTTGCGCCATCGCTCCCGGCCCAGATTTTCCACGAGACGACATTTCAATCCACACTGGTTGAAAGTCTCGGCGATGTTGTGTGTGCGCTGTTCCGGTTCTCGGCAGTACTCCCCGATGTGGATGTGGCCATAATCGTAGCGTTCGACCACATCCGGCAAGATGCGATTGAGACAGATAAAGCAAAGCCCGCCCAGTACCCTTCGTTCGCCGAAGTTTTTTGCCAAGAACTCCTCGTTTCCCAGTCCATTCTGCAAAGTCAGGAGTAATGTGTCTTGGTGCAAAAGCGGTGGAATCAGATCCCGCAATTCGTTATTCGATATTGTTTTCACTGCGATCAGAACCAGATCGCAAACGCCAATTTCCTGCGTCGACGGGTAACAGTTTATTTTCAGGCGAAGGTCCTCGTTCTCACCACGGATTTGCAATCCCCGATCGCGGATCGCGGGTAAGCTGCTGCGTAGAAGGAAGTGAACATCCCGTCCCCCGGCTGCCAGCTTGCCGCCGTAATAGAGGCCGATCGCCCCGGAGCCAACGACGGCAATGCGAAGGTTCATCAAAAGGACCAACGGAGATTTCGGCGGGGAACAGCCTAAGTCGGCGGGCGTGTTTCCGCCTGAAAATTCCGCGTGATCAACCGCGCTCCTTTGTTAAAGGTCAGGTAAGCCCAGGCCCACTGGAATAGAACCGCGATTCGGTTTCGAAATCCGACCAGAAAGAGCACGTGGATCAGCAGCCAAATGAGCCAGGCCGGCAAACCGCTGAAGTGGGCAAACCGAAGGTCCGCCACCGCCTTATTGCGACCGATAGTGGCCATGCTGCCTTTATCCCAATACCAAAACCGTTCCGGTTTGCGTCCATCGATAATTCCCAAAATATTTCGAGCGGCATGGCGACCCTGCTGCATTGCCACGGGTGAAACGCAAGGTAACGGTTTTCCGGTTTGATGGGTTAAGTTAGCCAGATCTCCACTCACCTGCACCTCAGGGTGCCCTGGAATAGTCAAATCGTCGTTCACAAAAACGCGGCCCACCTGATCGACCGGAACGCCAAGCGTTTGACCGACGAATGATGCATTGTTGCCAGCCGCCCAAATCTTGACCCGGCAGGCAATAAACTCATCTCCCACAAAGAGGCCGGCATCGGTCAAATTCGTTGCGTGCACGCCGGTGCGAACCTCAACTCCAAGCCCAACGAGTTGTTCCATTGCGCTGGCAGACAAATCCTCCGGAAAACTACTCAGCAGCCGTGGAGATCCTTCGATGACGATGATGCGGGCCTGCGACGGATCGATGTGGCGAAAATCCCTGGCCAGTGTGTGGTGCGCAATTTCCGCAATTGCGCCCGCCATCTCCACGCCGGTCGGCCCGCCGCCGATAATGACAAAGGTCATCGCGGCACGCCGCGCCGCTTCGTCAGTTGTTCTTTCGGCGTATTCGAATGCCATGAAAATTCGCCGCCGAATTTCGACTGCATCCTCCAAACTTTTTAATCCGGGCGCGAGTGTTTCCCACTCCGGATGGCCAAAGTACGAATGGCGTGACCCCGTAGCGAGAATTAGGAAGTCATAATCGATCGCGCCGTCGGCCAGTTGGATCCTTCGGGCTTCAACGTCGACTGCTTTCACTTCGGCGAGAATCACTTCCATGTTCTGCCATTTACTCAGGATCGCGCGTACAGGCGCCGCGATGTCGGCCGGAGAAAGCTCAGCCGCCGCAACTTGGTAAAGCAACGGCTGGAAAAGGTGATAATTCGTCCGGTCAACCACGGTGACCTGAACCTGTT
>JBEEGU010000197.1:0-3454 GCA_041167025.1 Verrucomicrobiota bacterium | reverse complement strand
CATACAGCTCGAGTTCGGTTATTGGACTCGACAGCTTCCATTTTCCTGCGGAGGTGGTTGACACCTCCTTAGTCAGTTCAGCCCGCACCTCCTCCGCTTCCTGATCGTTGATAATCTTCTTCCGGACTAGCAGATCGAGTAGGGCGCCAGCATCCTGCGCATAAACGGATGTGCCTCCCGCTAACAACGCTGCCACCACAACGATTAGAACAAATTTTTTGATCAACATTGCCGCACCCTAGGCGGCGATTGTTACGGAAGCATGACGGCCAAGTAACAATTGCGTGAAACCGCAAATCGGCTTCCGCCAAAGGACGAATCACGGCCGCGGCAATCAGACAATTGCGTGAACTCGCAATGAGTTTTTGCGCCGACAGTGCGGCGCAAGACATCGCGGCCTCGCCGAAAACTACGGCGTCGGATTCTTTTTCGCGGGAGAAGCGGCTGGCGGCCCCGGCGAAATACGCGTCGCGGGAGCAGTTGGAGAAATCGGCGCAACACTGGCGCTCCCGGCCGGGATTACTCCAACGCCCGAATCCGGCGCGGGCGAAACCGCCGCGGCCGAGGAGGGCGCTGGTGAAAGTTTTGTTCCGGCTGCGGGCGACGATTGCGCCGCCGGGGCTGTCTTTTTCAATTCACGGCTGAGCGAGCTCTCACCCATGCTCTTGTGCGCGTAAAGAATCGATAGAACAAACGTCAGTGCGAAAAAAAATCCGGCAAGCCAGGCAGTAAACTTAACGAGCACGTTGGTCGTTTGCGCGCCGAAAATGTTCTCCGTTACCCCGCCGCCAAACGCCGCTCCAAGGCCTTCGCTTTTCGGCCTTTGCATCAGGATCACGAGCATCATGAGCAGGGCGATCAGACCCCAGATTCCTAGCATCAAATTGATCAAAATCGTCATTCGAACGGGGAATATGGCTGAAGGAGAAAGAGAAGCAAACACCCAACGCCGAACTCGAACGCCCAATCCTGAACTCAGACGTCGGGCGTGGGATGTTCGATGTGGGACGTTTCCTTGATCTGATTCCAAATCCTGTCCAATTCGGGCAAATCGGCTTCGCCCAGTTGTTTGTTTTGCGCTCGCAATTCGTCCTCCAGCTGATGAAAACGACGGCGAAATTTATCCGTCGCCTTTTGCAACGCACTCTCGGCGTCGATTCCACATTTGCGCGCCAGATTGACCACCGCGAAAAGCAAATCGCCGATCTCATTTTCAACCTCGGGCGAGGGAACCGCTGTCTCAGAACTGGTTATGCCTTGAACGCCATCTTGCGCCATTGCCGCTTTCGCTTCCGCGAGTTCTTCGTCCACTTTCGCGACGACATCTTCAATTTTTTCCCAATCGAAATTGACTCGGGCGACTTTTTTCTGCGCTTTTTGCGCGCGCACCAATGCCGGAAGCGCATCCGGTAAACTGGCGAGATAATGCGAGTCGCCCTTTTCCTCTCGCTTAATCGCTTCCCACTGCTTTAGAACGGCACCGGTGTCGGCCGCGGCACTGTTGGCAAAGACGTGGGGATGTCGGCGGACTAGTTTGTCTGAAATCTCGTTCAGAACATCGTCGATATTAAATCGGCCGTCTTCGCGCGCGATCTCCGCGTGCATCACCACATGGAGAAGAACGTCCCCCAGTTCTTCGCGAAAGTTTGCGGTGTCATTCGCCCGCACCGCGCCGACCAATTCATACGTCTCCTCGATCAATTGCGGGAGAATCGATTCGTTCGTTTGCTCGCGGTCCCAGGGACAGCCGCCGGGCGCGCGCAGCCTGGCCACAATGTCGCAAAGACGTTGAAAGCCTGCTGCCGGTTTCAGATTGTCGAGAGCAGGTGGGTCCGATTGCCTTTCCATTGGCTCACCGCGGTTTGGCATTGGCCTGTTAAATTCGCCAGAGCGAGCGGTGAGTTCCGAACTCGGCAATTTCGCCTGAAGTATTCTTGCTTACGTAAATCGTGATGCCAATCACACTGACGAGCGTACCAATAAAAACGAAGGCGATGAGCCACGCTGGGATGTGGCCAATCCGGAGGGCGCGATAGAACGAGGAAACGCTGTTCATGGCGGTGGGGGCGTGCAGAAAAATCTTTGTGACCCACGCCACCATGATGAGGATGAATATAAATATGTAATTGCGTTTTAAGCGGCGTCCGATTGCCTCCAGCCGGCTGATCTTGAAGCAGGGCAAGATCAAATCCTCGCAAACCAGTTTTTTCCATTCTCCCTGCAGCATCTGCCGATTTTCCATCACCATCGGGACAAGGAAATGCGCTTCCAGCATGCGTACCCGAGCGCGAAAGGCATCGTAAAAGCGGTAGCGGCGGGCCTCGATCCAAAGCATGACCCAGACGATCGCCAGATTGAAAAAGAAGATGATGTGCGGCACTTCACGATTCGAGAAAGCGATGGTGATGATCGCCGTGCTACTGGTGATCGCCCAATTGGTCGTAATATCGAGGCGCTGCCGCCAGACCATGATCCGGCCCATCTCGCCGCGATAGAAATGCGACATGGCATTGACATAGCCCGGGTCATAGATGCTGCGCTGCAGCGAGACAGTCGTCTCCTCATTTGATCCAGGACCGATGTTTTCAGTTGCCACGGCTACTTGGTTAACTGGATAACTGCTTTCGCCGCAGAATCCAACATTTCCTCGTTCATGGCCATTGTCCTCGCCGACCTCCTTGAGCTCAAGCATCTCGACTTAAGCTTGCGCCCGCGCACCGCCGAGAACGCATTTCGCGAGCTGATCGGACTGTTGGCGGCGAATGAACAGGTCGCGCAGCCGGAGAATTTTCTGCAGCAGGTGCTGGAACGAGAGCGCGCGGGGCCGAGCATCATCGAGCACGGAGTCGCTTTCCCCCATGCCAGAACGGAGCTCGTCGATAAAATTGTGCTCGCGATCGGACGCAGCCGTGCCGGCATCCCACTTGGGAAAGATGGCGACAGTGCACGATTGATTTTTCTAATAGGGGTCCCACAAAGGCTGGTTGCCGACTACCTCGTCTGTGTCGGCGCATTGGCCCGCATCGCGAAGGATGATGTCAGCCGGCAGCAGCTGTTGGCCGCGGCAAACGCGGAAGAGTTTCTCGCGATTTTGCGCGGAGACCCATAATCCCGAAGCAATAAATTACTGCGACTCTTTTAGCAGACGCTTCCGCGCTCGATCCAACTGTCGCCGTTCGCTATCCGTCAAACTGCCGATTCCGGATTGCGAGATCTTATCCAGGATGGGATCGACCGACGTGTAAACATCGTCCGGCTCGACCACACGGCGCCCGGTTGATTTCTGCACGATATGAAGCTTGGGTTTTGGCCGTGCAAAATCCTTAAGTCTGTTCAGCCAGGCCAGATCAGGGCCAGCTCCTCGGGTTTCAACGAAAAGAAAGGCGGCGCCGACGGTGAACCAGAGCACCGCCAGTTCGAACCAGGCGTGATAAGCCATGCTCTGCAACGTGGA
>JBEEGU010000196.1:0-9522 GCA_041167025.1 Verrucomicrobiota bacterium | reverse complement strand
GGGCGTTGAATTGTCGAGATGCGCGGACTGCAATCCACGCGCGCCAATGTCGCTGGCGCGATAACCACTGCGCTATTCGTCCTTGTTTTCTGCCTTATTCTTCTTTGGCGCAACCCGCTGGTGTTTTGGAACGACGATTACCAATTGTCGATCCTCCCGGTCTTTGCCGATGTCGCCCGCAGCTGGTCAGAGGGCCATCTGCCGCTCCTCAGTCCGTATTCGTGGGTTTGCAGCAATCTTGCCGGCGAATTTCAGTACGGAACGTTTTCCATCTTCGTCAACGCAGCCGTCATCGTGATCTGGAAAATGTTTGCCAGTTTCGCGCACCAGGCCGCCGCCCTTTCCATTACCCACCTCGTTGTGTTGGCCATTGGCGCGTTTGTTCTCGGGCGCCATCGGCAATTCTCGATGCCGCTGGCGATGATGGTGGGTTTTATCGCAGCGCTGAACGGGTGGGTTATTTGCTGGGGCGCAACCGATTGGTTTGGCGCACTCGGAGCGTTTACGTGGCTGCCATGGGCTTGGTGGGGTCTGGAACACGCGGCAGATGACCGGTCGCGTTGGCGATTCCTCTGGCCGGCGCCCTTTGTTTATCTCGTTGTCACCGGCGGCTTTCCTTACACGATCGTTATGCTTGGGCTGCTGGCGACGTGGGTGTTTTTCAAAACGCTCTTTCGCGAGAAGAATATCAGATCGGTCGTCCCGATTTTTATCGGCATGGCTTTAGGATTTGGCCTTTCTTCGCCCGCGCTGCTGGCACTCTTCGCCTACGTCCATGGGTCGGCGCGTGAGGTCCAGTCCGCGTCGGCCCACTGGCAATGGCTCGTTCCGCCGACCGCTTTGCCAGGGCTCATTCTGCCGTGTTGGACAGTCAAATGGGCTGACTTCTCGTCGCGGTATGTCCCGCACACCGCCGCGGAAATGGCTTGCGGCCTGGTTGCTCCGGTTGCGCTTCTCACCGGCTTACTGGCGGACCCTCGGGTCTTGATCCGCAAATTACGGTGGGAGCTTCTGCTGCTGTGCACCGTGTTGGTCATCGCCATGCTGCCGAGTGCGGGAGTTTTTCGCTGGAGCTTTCGTTGGCTTCCCTTCTTTCATCTGCTTCTCGCAATATGCGCCGCGGAAGCATTGCGTTCGTTCGAGATATTGCGGGGCTCACGATCGGTTAGATTCCTTCGTCCGGGTTTTATCGGTTTTGCTTTGGTCGCGTGCACCGGGCTTATCATGTTCATCTTTCACCTTGGCGGAAGATATGCCTTGCCGCTCACCTGGATTTTGGTTGGGCTCGCTGCGGTTTGGGCGGTGGCGGAGTTTCTTGTTATTCGAACCGACCTTCGCCCTCGATCATCCGGCGAACTGCATGCGGCTTATCGCTGGTTGCCGGCGACGCTCACCTTCATTGCATTCGTTGCGACGTATCTTTGTATTCCGCCTAACTGCGGTGTTCCGCGCTATAATATTCCACAGACTTTAACTAAGCCGGCACCGCTCGATCCAAACCGCCTTTACCTCAGTATTTATCCGCCCGCGGAAAACACTTACCGCGTTGAAACCAAACCCGCGCCGGTAGGCCAAGTCGTTCGTCCTGGCAGCACGTCGATGTGGGCGGGATTACGTTTCATTAATGGTTACAGTCCGATTCTCGCGTCGGGCGTGGCGCGTGAGTTCAAATTCGCAATTCACGGCGAAATCGATTGGGACGTTGGCGCGTATTTGTTGGCGCAACAAGCCGGTCCGGAGGGAGACTTGGCACGGCTTGGGGTCGATGGAATTACAGTCGCAAGTGAATCTGGGTTTGTTCCGCAATCCCAATCCGAGTGGGAATTGATCACCTCGACCGACGAAGGCCGGGTCTTTCACCGCCGCGGTGCGCCGTTGGCGCGCGTTCGTTCCGTAACTTCCAGCGTGTCGCGTCCACAAGAGCAGTTTGTGATCGCGACAGTTTCGCGTATTCACGATTCGCGAAACGAGCTCGAAGCAGAAATACAAGTACCCAATGGTGCGGCGTCGGCGCTGGTTAGTTTCTCCCGCCCCTACTTTGTTGGATACGAGGCGCGAATCGAAGGAAGAAAGCTTCGCGTGGAATCAGAACGCGGTTTGTTCCCCATCGTAGAGATTCCAGCCGGCAGCCGTGGGCGCCTGGTTTTGAGTTATCGGCCTAAGTGGCTGCTTTACGGCTGTGCATTTTCTGCGCTCTGCGCTGCGGTTTGGCTTGGATGTTTCGTTGTCGCGACTCGAAACCATTACGTTGCTGACCGACGCGCACCGCAGCGTTGAACCGACCCCGATTGGTCAGTAAACGTCGCGCTTGTAGCGCTTCTCGTTCTTCAGCTTTTCGATGTACTCGTTCGCCTGATCGACGCTCTTGCCGCCTTCTTCGCGAACGATCTTATGAAGCGCAGCATCAACATCTTTGGCCATGCGGCGCGCATCACCGCACACAAAAAACTGAGCGCCCTCTGAATCCAGCCATCTCCATATCTCGCGGCCGTTCTCCAGCATGCGATTCTGGACATAAATCTTATGCGCCTGATCGCGCGACCAGGCGCAATCGAGTCGTGACAGAATTCCATCGGCCGCGAATTGATCGAAATCTTCCCGGTAGGAATAGTCACAGCTTTCTCGCTGGGCGCCGAAAAAGAGCCAATTCTTCCCTTTGGCTCCAAGCGCTTTTCGTTCTTGGAGGAAAGCCCGGAAAGGCGCAACACCAGTACCGGGTCCAATCATAATAATTGGAATATCAGGATCGTCCGGTAGATGAAAATGTTTCGCCGAGCTTGGATAAACCGGCACAGGAACTCCCTCAGCGCGTTCAGCCAGGAATGTCGAGCACACGCCTTTGCGCTCCCGCCCATGACTTTCGTAACGGACAACGTCGACAATGAAATGCACTTCCTCGGGATAGGCGCGTAAACTCGAGGCCACAGAATAGAGTCGCGGTTGAAGTTTGGTCAGTAATCCGACGAATTCTTCCGGAGCAAATCTGGCCGATGGGTGATCAATCAAAAAATCAATGACTTCCATTCCCCAAAGATAAGTATCGAGATCTTGTTTACGTTCCGGAACGAGAAGATCCTTAAGCAACGGCGCAGCCGAAGCGCGTTCCACGATCGCTTTTAAGAACTTGGGCGTGGCTTGGGTGATCGAATAATCGCGCAGGAGCGCGTCGCGCAGGCTTTTTTGAGTCTTTGCGGCGGGCACTGGTTCGTCGCCTTTCGCACCGATTGCGTGAATCACCTCCTCCACCAGGCCTGAATCGTTGGTCGGATAAACCGCCACGGAATCACCGACTTCGTATTTCAATCCCCAACCGGTGAGGTCGATCTCGAAATGGCGCGTGTCTTTTTCTGATTCCGGTCCGCTTAAACGGCGATTGACGACTAGCTTACCGGGGAACGGATTGCTCCGGGTATAAGGCTGAAGGGACGAGGCTGGCTTGGGCGGCGCGGTGATTTCGGACATATCAATTTATAGCGGCGATTCTCGATGATGGAACAATGGAGGCGTGGAATACGGAATGATGGAGCAGTTTGGACTCCGCATTATCCGTTTATCACATCGTCATTCTAATACTCCATTATTCCATCGCAGCTGCAATGCGAATGCCATTTGGACACCGAGAACGGCAAGCGAAGAGCCGGCTTACAACGAACGCGACGCCATAGCGACTCTTTCTAGCCGTCATTACCGATCGCAAGCGATGGGCAAACTTCCATGGCGCGTTGCGCGGCCGCGACCTCTTCATCGTTCTCAGGCTGTTTGAAAAAATAGACTGCAGTTTCGTCCGCGTTGTATCTGATGAGGTTTGGAGCTTCGCCCAAACAGACACGACACGGAGCACATGTCTCATCTACGTACCACGGACCGGGAACGTTTTCCGGCTGTTTACTTGCTTTATCCGCCACCGGTTTCTTCTTACTCGCTTCGTGTAAAGAGGCAACGCCTTTTCGTGCAACCCGAACCCAACATTTGTGAGAGTAAGTGATGAACCTAGACCGATGGGAGTACGCCCGTTGTGCTACTATTAAACAGCGGCCATCGTTAGGCGCTGCAATCGCTGATCCAGCTTATCTCGGTCTCGGGATCGCGCTCGGTTCGACTTCGGGCTCGTTCGGTAATCGCACGGGTGATTCTGATGGCGTTGGCGTCGCCGCCGGCGTGAGTAACCCTCCACTTTTCGTCGTTAAAACACCCCCGGAGAGCGTGACGTCTTCCACGCGATATACCTCGCGATTTCTTCGGTCATCAAAATCTTTTCCGTCAACCGAGCGCCGGTAAAAACGTCCTATCTCATCCAGATGAAAGGGTCGCGACCCGCGGCGGCCAAATACCACCGTCTGTCCGCCAGTCTCATCAACCACTCGATCTCGGTCCAGTCCGCGAGAAACGCACACGGCCTCGCCTTTTGTGCGATAGGTCGCAATCAATTTCGGATTCGGACGGGGACTGAATCCCTGCGCGCCGGCCACGGTATCTGGCGAAATCATTTGGACCACGCGCAATCCATTTTTTCCATCAGCGACGAGAGCAAACTCCGATGCGCTCACGCTGCCAATCTGCACGGCGCGCGTGTCGTTCAAGCTACCGCCGGCATTGAACATCTGATCGAGACGCGGCGACTCTGGATTCTCCACATCGATAATTGCCAGACCTTCAGGTCCGTTAGCGACGTAAGCGTAGGTCCGCGCGACGTATACCCGTCCGGCGTGATGCAATTGCACCATTGCCTTTCGCACAGGAATCGGCCGATCGGGATCCGTTATGTCCAGGACCTTCATGCCCTCGTCGTCGGTGACGAAGGCATAACGAAATTGCACCGCAATACAGCGCGGATTGCGCAGCGATCCATCCGCCACCTCGCCAACGATGCGCGGCCGCATCGGATCGCTCACGTCTATAACAAACAAGCCTCTGGGCGTTGTCAGGTACACTCTGTGACCAGCCGCAGCCACGAAAGTCGCGCCGGTCAACCGGCCGCCGGGGTTGAAGACCACGTCTTTCTTCAGAAAATTATTGTTCGGGTTGCCGTCGACCAGTGTCGCTACGTTGACAACGACGAGCCCTTCTTCGCGATCGGAAATAAAAACGAAGGCGTAAAACGTATCGATCGGTTGCTCTTCATTTTCAGGCAATCGTGAGCGAGCGGGATCGAGCGCGAGTGTGCTCGGCAGCGCCACCGATGTCGCATCCGGAGTGTGCACAAATGTCCGTTGACCAAGTGGCGAAACCGGGGACGTCGTGATGCGCTCGGAAAATCCCTTCTGGTCAATATTCGCAACGTCGAACACTTCGAATCCTCCCGGGCCATTGGCGGTGTAGAGATACTCACCGCGCAACACGATGTCCTGAATGTCTTTGCCGGAATGTTCGTAGCCATCCTGCAGTTGGGATCCGGCATCGAGATGTTTTTGATAGTTGGTGGGGTAAGCGATCGAATGCAGATGACTCCCGATGACGGCTTGCGGTTCATCCGACTCAGTCCAGACCACCGCGTGCAATCCTTCACAGCCTTCGCCCACATATGCATAGCGACCGAAGAAGTTTACCGTCCCCGTGCCGAAGCCAAGGAGTTGCGTCATCCAGGCGTTGTTATCGTTCGCTTTCGATAAATGACAGTCGGTGCAATTCTTCGTCGTTCCGACGCCGCTTGTCGTATGTGGAAAATGCGGATTGAACGCCTGCCCGCTGTAACCTTCCGCAGAAAAAGTCTGCTGTTGCGAATAAACCCATTCACGATTGGCATTTTGCGAGCTCACCACCACCGCGCTCGACGACCGGATCACCGCCATACGATTTTTCTTCACCGTGCCGTCGATGCCGAGCATGAAAACATCATCGCGCACCACCTGTGGGTTGTAGGTGGTGAAGTTCCGGTCGGTCACGCCTTCAAACTTATTCTGCGCCACGCGCTGGTTCGCTTTCATCGGCAAATGACAGCCGAAACAACTCGTTGCCCACGAACTGTGACAAATCTGACAATCCATCGCGCTGTTGTCGTGCGCCAGTTTCATCCGGCCCTCTTCCGGCGCCGCCGGCAATAGGCCGCCCCAGCGTGATCCATCGCGGTGCAATGTTTTGGCGTAAGCGGATTTCGGATTGTAGTGCGACGAGAGCGGGTCAATCGTGTCGATCGTTTGCGGAATTTCCCAGCGCACGTCCGGTGACATGGTCGACTGCTGCCACAACGCGCTTCCTTCCCAAGCAAACCGCGGCCCGAATGGCGTGTTGCTGGTGCGCAAAAGGTCAACCTGACCACCATTGCCCGAAGTGATCAGCGTTGGCCGTTGCGCTATGGTGCCGTGGCAATCGATACAGGTGATCGTGGTCGCGTTTCGGGGCTCGCCGTAGAGCATGCCATTGCCATGAACATCGAGGTCGAAATGGCAATCACCACACTGCATGCCGCGTGCGAGATGCACATCCTTCAAGTGCACCGCCTTGGCGAACTTCTGCGGATCATTATGTCCAATCTTCTCGTCGGCCAGATCGAGCAAGTTGCCTTTCCGATCATGTTTGAAGACTGCGCGGAAGACCCAGCCGTGGCCGTGATAATCGGCGAACTGAGTGTTTTTGAGCCGGGGATTTAGTTCGGCGACGCGATCGAGAAAATCCTTGTCGCCCCACAACCCGCGCGCCGCGGCCGCTTCTGGATTTTCCGCGGTTGCTTTGACGAGTTCGGTGTCGGTCGGATCATGTTGCACCTCTGGATACATCAATTCGCCGTCCGTCTCCTGGTCCCACCAGGTATAACCGAGATACGGGTTCACGAAGAGATTGCCCTGGTGCATGTGGCAGTTCATGCATTGGCTCGATGGAATCGAGCGGGTGAATTGATGGGTCACGGGATGTCCCCGCTCCATTTTCGGAATCGTTTTGTCGGCCGTGAAACTGAGGCCTTGATGGCCATATTTGCTCCACCAGCCGGAATTCGTCGGTGAACGATCGTTGGCATAGACCACATGGCAGGCCGAGCAACCGCTGGAGCGGTAATCACCCGGATGATCGTTGGTTCCGAGGAAGCCGAGCAGGGGATCGTGTAATCGTGTTTTCTGCAAACCCAGAAAAACCGGGTCCGTTCGGTTGAGCGTGCCCAGTCCGCGTTCCGATAAACGCCGTTCCGGTTTGCCATTTGGCTCCGAACTCGTCGGAAGACCGAGCGACAACTGCGGGCGCCCGCCTTTCTCGAAAATGCGCAAAATATTTCCAGGATTGCTGAGATTGAACCGCGGCAACGGTTCGATGAATGGCAAAATACCGTGGAGTTGTGTTTCTTCCGGTGTGACCGCGCTGTAATTGATCAGCTTGAGCGGCACTCCGTCCGCCCCATAGGCCTGGCCGAACCGATAATTTTTCTGCGGATACGCGCCATTATTATATAGAGCGGCCCCCCACAGCATGGCGCCGTGGTTCATCATGCTATGATCGACATTGCGCACGATTTCGGCGTGGCAGAGCCCGCAAGATTCTTTGGCGACCCGCAGGTCGCCCGGATTCATGAAACGAATAAATTCAGCCGACTCATGGTTGAGCCAGACATCGGACCGGGGCGGATTAGCCGAAGTTTTCCAGAACGACTTATTGCGAGGAAGTACGTGCGCCTGTTCTTTCGCCAGGCCGCGCGCGGGATTGCCGCCGTGACAGTCAGTGCAACCCAAGACCACGTGCTCCGCCTTGTGCATCGGCTCCACCCCTTGATGGCACTGCAAACAACCGGAACTCTTCGCATCCGCTTCCGCCTGTGTTTGGTCGATCCAATTGCGCGGAGGCAAGGAACCACCATGGAATGAAGGGTCGCTTCGAATCGATGTGGGAGGGCCATACCCGGACGTGGCAGGCTCTTGGGCGAAAAGCAGATCTGATCCGCACAAAACACCGATCAAAAGAAAACGTTCAACGTTCAACGTCCAACGCTCAATGTTCAATGACAGAGGGCGCAGTCTCACTTTGAGTTCTTTTCTGCGGTGCGAATGCTCGCACCAAAGATCCTGATTATTTCATCCGCCTCGATGAGCAAGGGCCGGAGTTTTTCGGGAGCTATCAGACCCGCGCGGACGACTAATCGAAGCCAACGTTTAATTTCCTTCAGCTCTTTAAAGCAAACGCCAAGCTTATGGATAAAATCTTTGCGCGATTCGGCGGCTTGGACTTCGCCGTGATTTGCGTATGGAGAAGTTCCACACCGTAAGAGTTGCCCGGCTACATGATTGCCCGCGCGCGTGTTCGGTAACGCGTCCACGAGCTTAATAATTCGCGCGCTGAATTCGAGCAATCGATCTTCGAGATCGAACTTCGTCTTCTCCTTTTGGCAATCTACTACGTTAGCATCCCTTCGCCCGTAAGGGTGTCCAGTCTCTCTGACCCTGCTGAGTTGGGCGTTGAACGTTGAACGTTGAACGTTGAACGTTTTCTTACGCTTCCGGCTGGGCGGTTTCTTCTTCATCAATAAGTCAGAGTCACCGTCACAATCCCGCTATAGAGAAAATCATCGACGTGCCCCGGCGAGGGCTGCGGAAATCCATGAACCGGTGTCGTGTTCGCCCGGTAAATGTCTTTATAGCCTTGGCGCGGAATCAGAAACCCGGCGCCGGCGGTAACGATGATGTTTTCAGTGAGAAGCGGCCGCCATTCGAATCCCGCACTGCAATCCAATGCAAAATCGTTGCTCGCATGGTTCGTAAAAAGGACGAGCTCGGTTGGCTCGGTCGTGACCGTGCGGATATAATTGACATTGATAAAGCTTTTCAACTTCGGCGTAACATCGGCGTCCAGCCCGTAGCCGAAGATCATGACGCCGGGATTGACGAAGTTGGATTGGCCTTCCGTTTTGCTCGTCCGAAAATCGATCACCAGACTGTCGCGCTGCTTAAAGTTGACCGAGGTGCCGGCCAGATTAAATCCCTGGTGCGAGTAAAAGCTGAATGGTCCTCCGATCAGAAATGGCCGGTCGAGAACGGTGTCGAATCCGGTTGCATGCGAATCTGTCGGATCGGAATCGCCGCTGGCGTAAAAAAACGAAAGTTTGTTTCGGAGCCAGTTCTTGTCGACCGAGAGCTCGAGTGACGCCATTTGCGCATTGATTTCCACGCGTCGTCCGGCGATTCCATTGAGACTGTCCTCGCCTAAAGCCTGATAGAACGCATGGTCGATGTTGAGCCAGCCGATGTGGCCGTCGCCGGTCCAGCCGAGGTAATACGCCTGCAAATAATGATCTGCGACGGTACCAATCGGCGCCGGACGGGTGATGAATCCGTTCTTGTCGTAATGCCGGCTGTTGTTGTCGAAGTTTCCGACGAAACTGAATTCCCCGGTGTAACCTTTCCAGATTAAATCCTGCCGGAAAACGTTCGCGACATACACCTGTTGGTCGCGCCGGCTGAACTCGTTCAGATCGGAATAGGTATCTTTCTCGAGCATATCAAACGCGGCGACGTTGTATTGCCACCGGTTGTTGTCGTAATTGCCAAAAATGCGGATGCCGAGATTCGTGTCGTTGAAAATGAAACCGCGGAAATCGCTCACAAA
>JBEEGU010000195.1:0-2582 GCA_041167025.1 Verrucomicrobiota bacterium | reverse complement strand
TTGAGCGTTGGACGTTGGACGTTGAGCGTTGGACGTTTCCATGGATCGCTTACAGCGGTTATTCAAGCCATCTGCGCGGCCCAGATCGAAGATTCCACCTGGCGAAGCCCCACGATTGCCCTAAAATACCCGCTTTCATTTTGAACATGAAGGTCGGTCATATCGTCAGTAAGTGGGTGCCTGTCATTGCCTGGATGCTTCTTATCTTTGCCGGCTCGTCCGATGCCTTGTCGGCCGAGCACACATCGCGTTTTCTTATCCCATTCCTGCAATGGCTCGACCCGACTATGTCCTACCACACAATTGCCGCGATTCACTTCACTCTCCGCAAAATCGGGCACTTTACCGAGTACGCCATTCTGGCCGCGCTTTTGTGGCGGGCGCTCTACGGAACCTTTACCGCGTTATCACGGCGGATGGTTTCGCTCTGCACATTTCTTGTCGCCGCCAGCTTTGCCGCGTCGGATGAATTTCATCAATCGTTCGTTCTATCGCGGACGTCGTCGGCGCACGATGTCATGATTGATTGTTTCGGCGTGATCGTGGCGGTGACGCTTTGCGCGCTGCTTTCGCGCGCACGGTCGCAACCGGCGTTGAACGAATTTTAGGGCGGCTTCGCGGCATCAAAATGCGGAAAACGGTCGCAAGCCGATTCCGCGAACATTGCTACGGATGCGCGTAGTGAACAAATAAGGGAAGCGACCAGCCTTCGCCCCAGGCTACGGCTCGGCAGGCAGCGCGCGTCCCTCCAGGGAAGAATGGGCCTGACTGGGCTCGAACCAGTGACCCTGCGCTTATCAAGCGCATGCTCTAACCAACTGAGCTACAGGCCCGGGTGCTCGCCGCGACGAGCGAAGGGAAACAGTGATTGGAGACCACCGATCCGTCAAGCGATGAAGCTTACCTGAATTGCGTTGACGGTTTCGCAGCGCGAAACGTCCACAGAAATCGCCTCGTCGCAACATTTCGGAGAGATGTCGCTGGCCACAGCTGCGCGGACAATGAAGTCCAGGTAGGGACGGCTCTCCGAGCCGTCCGCTCTTGGGTTTGTGCCCGGCGTGGGACGGACATCTCGGAGAGATGTCCCTAGCTGCGAATCCGCAAAGCGGATCGCGCCGGCAGGCGCGCAAACATATCAATTAAGCTAGAGCGCTATCGCGCTTGATCTTTAACATCGCGCGCGGAGCGCCCGATCCACCTGCGGCAAGTCTACGCGGCACGATGGAAAATATCCTTAACTTAGGAGGGACACGCGCTGTCGTGTCCCTAATGTTTCTGCGAAGGAGTCAAGCCCCGCGCTCTTGTGTAAAACGGCCTACCCGCGCAAATCTTGTCCGAACATTTGTGCGGGAGCGGGTGTCAAAGGCGATTATCATTTGCGTTCATCCCGTTTTTCTCTTACCGGAACCGGGCGCGCCGCTTTCGTGAAAATTCGTCTCTTTTTCGCAACTCTCCTGCTTAGCGCCCTCGCACTCGTTCGGGGCGCCGAAACGCCGGCTCAGTCATCGGCGTCGCCGGTCACGATTCCGCCTCTGAATTACCAACACGCCGTGTTGGAAAATGGACTGCAAGTTTACTGGGTGGAAGACCATTCCAGTCCGACCGTGGCGGTGCAGGTTTGGTATCACGTCGGTTCGAAGGATGACCCGAAAGGCCGCAGCGGGTTCGCACATTTGTTCGAGCACATGATGTTCAAGGGGAACGAGCATTTGAAGCCGGATACGTTCGAAAACCTGACCGAAAACGTTGGCGGTGAAAATACCGCTTTCACTGCGCCGGATGTGACGGTGTTTCACGAAGTTGTCCCGTCCAATTATCTCGAGCCAATTCTTTGGGCGGAAGCGGAGCGAATGGCCTCCCTCGCTTTGAACGATGCGAACTTCAAATCGGAGCGCGACGTGGTGAAAGAGGAATATCGGCAGCGTATCCTGGCGAATCCCTACGGCGAATTCTCCCTCGCGGTCGAACAGAAATCATTCGCGGCGCATCCCTACAACAGGCCGGGCATTGGGAATATTGCCGACCTCGATGCTTCCCAACTGCCGGAAGTGCGCGCTTTTCATTCCACGTTCTACCGGGCGGATAATGCCACATTGATTGTCGTCGGCGACTTTAAGCCATCCGATTTGGAGATGTGGGCCAAGAAATATTTCGGTGCAGTGCCCAAGCCCTCCGGGAAAATTCCACGCGTTACAGTAAAAGAACCGCCGCGCGACAAGGACGCGCTTGAGGTGATGTACAGTCCGAAAGCACCATTGCCGGCGGTTGCCATTAGTTATATCGGGCCGTCTGTGCGAGGTCCGGACACATCCGCCTTGTTGTTGGCCGATACCATTCTTTCCGATGGCGAATCGTCCCGTCTTTACCAGAGTCTGGTTTACGAACAACAAATCGCCGCGCGTATCTCTTTCAGCGCCGATTTGCGGGAAGACTTGGGACTGCTGACATTTCGCATTGTGCTCGCAAGCGGCAAATCCGTCGCCGAGGCGGAGCAGGCGCTGCAAGCGCAGATCGATGCTGTTCTCAAGGATGGTGTGACTGAAGAGGAATTGAAGAAAGCGAAGAGCCAATTTCTAACCGGT
>JBEEGU010000194.1:0-6165 GCA_041167025.1 Verrucomicrobiota bacterium | reverse complement strand
TTGCGAGATAGCTCACTCCAAATCGACGCCGCATCCGCCGGCGACGGATCCGGGGGAAGATCAATGGCGCGCCACGAGAGGTTGGAATATTCGTTCAAAATAACCCGCATCAATCCGATGCTCGGCGTTTGCGCAACCGCGGTCGGTCGCGGATCGCTGCCGGCGGGCTGAGCGTTCCGCGTTACCAACTCCAGGCACAACCTTGCGGCGGGCGCCGCGGATTCGAGCGCTTGTGTAAGATGAAGCAGTGCGTCCAGATTGGTCGCCATGTCGGCTGCTCCATTGATAGGACTATCTAGATTCCAAAGATAAACGATGCGCTCAGGCGAAGAATCCTGACAGTTCTTGATCAATTGTTGCCAGTCTTCCAGTGTCCCCGGACGTAAGGTAAAAGCGTCGTGGCCATCGAACTCGAAATGGTTTCCCGGTGTGGCGACGCGGCACCTGGCGCCAAGTTTGCGCAGTCGCGAAACCAACCCTTTACCCACTCCCGAGGCGTCGGCGAAAACAAGCCATGACTTCTCCCCCGGTGCTTGCAAGTGAGTCTCAGCCGGCACCGAAACTTCCTCGTAGGCCTTGCGTGCCAACAGGCCGATCTGGCCTTCGCCTCCGGTTGGGCCGATCAGACCAGCCAACGAATCCGTTTCTACAAAACCAGTTTCCCGCAGCACCGTTTCCCATTGTGCTCTCTTGAGTAACGGTTGTTCCGGGCGCAGATCGCGATCAGTGAACCGCCACCAGCCGCTCGTTAGGCCGAAAACGGTCTCCGTCCAAAGTTGCGGCGTGGCCGTGTCCATGAAAATGAGGCTGCCTCCAGGCGCAAGCAGGCCATGCAAATGATGCAATGCGGCACGCACATCGCGAACGGCGTGCAGCACGTTGGTTCCAATGATGAAGTCGAATGTGGCCGGGTCGAGTCCCTGTTCCACGCCTGGTTTTTCGAGGTCGAAAATTTTAAACTCCACCTCCGGAAACGCGGCCAGTTTCTGCGCTGCGCCCGAAAAAAATGCAGCAGAGACATCGCTGAATGTGTAGGAATGCAAGCCGCGCTCCAGGAGTGGCAGAACCTGCGACGCCAATCCACCTGTCCCCGCCCCAATCTCCAGGATGCGCAGGCCCCGTCCTTCGGGCAGGCCTCGTCCTGCCGTGCTCACCGCCGCGGCGATGGCCGCGAGCCAGTGACTGGTGAAAAGACCGTCGCCATAGAATTGATCGAGTAACTCCGCGCCGATCCCCGAGAACAACACCTGCACCGCATCTTTTTCGCCGCGCAAAATTGAACCCAACTCAGCACAGTTCCCTTCGCAAAGGAGCGCCTCGGGTAGATGTCCGGGGTATTTCTCGATGTAGTCGCGCAGAGCTTTTCCGCCGGAACCTGCCGCGTCAGCAAAATCAGGCGACGGCTCAAATGCCGCTTCTTTTTTTCGGAGCAAGCCATGCCTAACGAGACCGGCTATCAGCCGCTCAAAGGCAGGTCGCATCGCGGTTGTTATCTGAAGCGACGCCGCATCAAAGGCAGTATTTGGAGCCACTCCCATTTCCCGCAATCCGCGCGCGAGTTGGGCGGCGGCGAGATCGTCAAGAGCGCAAAGCGCCGCCTCCAGTTTGGAGTGGCCACGAACATCAACGACATGGTCCAGCGCACTTTGTGCCACAGCCTTTAGTTGACCCAGCGGGAGCGGCGACAGCACCGGCTTGGGCGACTCGTCAGGCACCCGCTGCCAGGCGACATGATACGTTAAATCGCGTGTGCCGGCGGGTGCGGCAGAGCGGCCCGCGCCGGAAAGGCTGATGGCCCGGAATCCTTCCACCAGCAGGCAAGGTTTCCCCGCCTCATTATATAGAGTGATGTCGCCTTCGAGAAAGTCATCGCCAAACTCGCGCACCTCTGCACACACCCGGCTGGAGGGGCCCGGTGAGCCGAGAAAGAGAATGCGGCGAAAACCAATTGGCAGTTTCATCCGCGGCTGACGGCCTTCGACCGTCGCTGCACCGGCGGAGAATACTTGAAGCGCTCCGTCGAAAAGAACGGGGTGCAGAGCATATTCGCCTGCGCGGGGAGATACTGTTTCCGACAGGATTACGCGCCCTGCAGACCGCCCGGCGCCGGCTGAGAGTTCGCGAATGGGTCGAAATTCTTCGCCATAGCGCAAACCCAGATCGCTCATGTGGCGGTAGAAGCCTTCGACTGCCACGGATTGAGTGCCGGGAGGTTCCGCCCATGTCGAAGACGCGAAAGCAGATTCCGTCCGCTCGCCGCGCAGCGAACCGACGACGTGGAGGGACCAGGTAACGCTTTGTTCAAAACGACTTTGGATCGAAAACGTGCGTTCGTTAGGCGAATATGAGAACTCGAGCTGCACACCCGATGGCGGATCCGGCAAGATGAGCGGCTTGCGAATTTCGAAATCCTCAACCACGAATGGTTGCCCCTCGAACAACTGCACACCGGCTTCAAGCGCCATCTCAACAAATGCCGCGGCCGGAAAAATGACATGGTTCTCAACCTTGTGATCTTTCAGAAAAGCCATGTGCCGCGAGTCCAGCCGAACGATCCAGGTCGGCGTCGCGCGCGGCAGCCGGACATCAAACAGGCCCCGTCCGCCGGGTGCAAGGCGGCCATCGCGAGCATCGCTTGTTTCGTTCCAGCAACGCGTTTTGTCCCAAGCGTACGCGGGCAGCGAGAGGAGATGCCGGGAAGGCGTCATCGCGGAAAAATCGAGGGAAACACCCGCGCGATGCAGATCCATTGCCGCCTCGAGCATCGATTCGAATTCGCGCTCACGTCGGGCCGAAGAGACCACGCTGGCCTTGGCTCCGCGCGCCATAAGGCATTCCTGGGTCGCATGCGCTAGCGCGGGATGTGCATTGAGCTCCAGCCACACGTCCGCGCCGAAGTCGGCCAGCGCGCCCACAGCTGAGGCAAAACGTACCGGCTCGCGGATGCCGCGTGCCCAGTAGCTAGCGTCGCACGATTCACCGGCGCAACGCTCGCCCGTCACTGTGCTGAAGAATGGAATGGTGCCCGGCTGCGGTTTCAAATCGGCTAGCGCAGCTTCCAAGGCCTCCGACGCCGGCCGCATGAGTGGATGATGAAATGGATGATCGACCCTAACGAGTCGCGCGAACGTGCCCTGCTCCTCGAGTTCGGCCGCCATCGCCTCGAGCGAAACACGCGGACCTGAGAGCGTAAGGGAACGCGGCCCGTTGAATGCGGAAATCGTCACGGTGCGATCGTGCCGTGCGATGAGTGCCAAGGCTTCATCTTCAGGCAATCCAACAGCGAGCATCGTTCCTTCTCCGCGCCCGCACGACTCCATCAGGTGCGCTCGCAGGGCGACGACCCGAGCCGCTTCTTCGACCGAAAAGATGCCGGCAATGCACGCAGCGGCGATCTCCCCGACGCTATGGCCGACAATGGCTGAAGGCTGAATGCCCCAGGATTTCCAAAGCGCTGCCAGTGCTACCTGCATGGCGAAAATAGAAGGCTGCCCAATCTCCGTCCGTGACATTTGGGACATTTCTTCAGAACGACCGAGTTCTTCTAGGAGAGAGAAGCTGGCCCAGGGGCGAAGCGCAGTGTCACAACGCTCGATCGCTTCGCGAAACACCGGCTCATGTTGCATCAAATCGCGACCCATTCCCCACCATTGCGGACCCTGTCCGCTCATAATGAAACCAATGCGCGGTGCGTCCTCTCGGCGCGGTGCAAAAGCCATCCGGATTTTCGGGCTTTCTTCGCTCTTCGCGAACGCGTCGAATTCCTCGGTCACTTCCGCCCAACTGGCCGCCACGAGAGTTAGCCGGTGCGGGTGATGATTACGGCGGGCTCCCAAGGTATAGCTGAGATCCGGCAGGACCGGGGAGCTGCCGTTGGCATTGGCGTGCTCCTTGACCCACGCGCTCAGATTCGCCGCCGCAACCCGGAGCGATTTTTCCGAACGAGCGGAAAGCATCAGTGGCCATGGGCGACATCCTGGCATGGTCAAAAATTTCTCCGACTGTTGCCGCGGAGGCTCCGCCAGAATGATGTGGGCATTCGCCCCTCCGAATCCGAATGAGTTAACGCCTGCGATGCGCTCCTCCGTCCCATTTGGAAAGGGCTCGAGCTGGGTCGGCACGCGCAACTTGAGTTTTTCAAAATCAATATGCGGATTCGGCGTCGAAAAATGGAGACTGGGTGGAATCTGGCCGTATTTAAGGACCAGCATCGCTTTGAGAAGGCCAGCAACGCCCGCCGCGGTTTCCAAATGGCCAAGATTGGTTTTTATGGAGCCGATCGCTAGTGGCGCGTTGGCGGAGCGATTGCGACAGAGAGCCTCCGCGAGAGCATGCGCTTCGATCGGATCTCCCACCGCCGTCCCAGTACCGTGGGCTTCGACGAAGCCGATCGCCTCGGGCGCAATTCCGGCATCCCTGCAGGCATCTCGCACGAGTCGTGTTTGCGCTTCCGGGCTGGGCAGCGAGATGCCGTTGGTGTGTCCATCTTGATTGATCGACGTCCCCAAAATCACGCCCTGAATCGGATCACCATCCTCGATCGCCCGCGAAAGCCGCTTAAGCAGGACCATGCCAGCGCCTTCACCACGCACAAATCCGCTGGCGGATGCATCAAAGGCGGCGCACCGACCCTCGGGCGAAAGCATCGCAGCCTGCGAAAACCCGATAAACCCGCCCGGCGAAATCATCACTGTGACGCCTCCGGCCAAGGCAACATCTCCACGCCCGGCCCAGATGTGCTCGCAGGCCGCGTGAACTGCGGTGAGCGCGGATGAGCACGCAGTATCCATCGCGACACTCGGGCCGCGCAGATTCAAGCAATACGAAATTCGGTTTGCGGCAATGCTGTGCGCGCTCCCGGTCGGCGTATGAGGGCCGATACTGAAATGATCAAAACTCGTGCTTTGAATTCCCTGATAATCGTTATGGGAAATGCCGACGAAAACTCCGAGATCGGCTCCACGTTCGAAATCGAGGACGAGGCCAGCATCTTCGATCGCCTCCCACGCAGTCTCGAGCAAGAGTCGGTGCTGCGGATCCACGTATGGGGCCTCCCGCGGCGAGATACCAAAAAACTGTGGGTCGAATTGGTCGATCGCATCAATAAATCCGCCTCGCGAGGCGATGGATTTGCCGGCAACACCTGGTTCGGCGTCGTAATATCGCTCCACGTTCCAGCGATCGGGTGGCACTTCAACAATGCCTTCCCGGCCTTCGACGAGGAGCTTCCAAAGCGAGTCCTTCGAACTCACGCCGCCGGGAAAACGGCAGCCGACTCCAATAATCGCAATACGCTCTTTTTGCATGGCGGTGAGTTTCTCCGCGGGGGCGGACTGATTAGCGCTGCCTGTGAACATATCAAGTCAGCTACCAATCCGGGCGCGGAATTATGACGTCAACGGACGGTAAAACATTCACTTATCCAACATCAATTTGTTTTTAACAGGCTTGACCCATTTACTTACCACCATTTCCCGGCATTGTTTTGTTTAACTGCGTTGGTCGCTCATTTCCCAACTTTTCTCTTCGGCGTCCTCTGACATGCTAATGGCAGTATGCGTTCCAACAAGCTTTCCCGGTTCCAACTCGAACCCATCAAACTGCCCCCGCGAACAGGCAATCAATAACGTTAATCTATTCGAACGAGATCATGTGCGGTGTCGCGGGAATAATCGACTTGGTTGGGCAGCGCCCGGCGCCGGAGGGTGTCGTGCAGCGGATGGCGCGCGCAATCACCCACCGCGGACCGGATGAGGAAGGTTTTCTTGAACAACCGGGAATCTCACTTGCTTCGCGCCGATTGAGTATTGTCGACCTGGCTGATGGGCAACAGCCGATGACGAATGAAGACGGCAGCGTTTTCGTGGTCTTCAATGGGGAGTTATTCGACTACGTCGAACGGCGCGAAGAACTTGTTAGGCAAGGACACCGCTTCCGCACTCATTGCGATACGGAAATCATCCCGCACCTTTGGGAAGATCATCACGAAGGAATGTGGGAACGGCTGCGCGGCCAATTTGCCATAGCCCTGTGGGATGCGCGGGGCCGACAACTCCATCTCGGCCGCGACCGTTTCGGTATCGCACCACTTTTCTGGAGCCGGCAGGGCGACTGGCTGCTCTTTGCTTCCGAAATTAAAGGCCTGCTTGCGTCAGGAATGGTTCC
>JBEEGU010000193.1:0-4255 GCA_041167025.1 Verrucomicrobiota bacterium | reverse complement strand
CATGTCGAGCTCGATCGACCCGTCGTCCTTTACCATCACCATGTTGTCTCGGATTTTGCTGACATATCTCGGTGTCCCATAAGGTGCGAGACCCATAAGCTTGTATTCACCGGAATTGACTTTAAAGCCGGTGTAATAAGTAAAGGCTGAGTAGAGCATTCCTAACGAATGGGGAAACCGCATCTCCTGCATTAGCTCCACTTTATTACCTCTTCCGATGGCGATAGAGCTCGTGCTCCACTCGCCTACCGCATCAAGAGTTAAAATGGCGGCCTCTTCAAAAGGTGAAGGGAAAAATGCGCTCGCGGCATGCGATTCATGATGATCGGCGAAATAGAGTTTCCCGCGAAAATCAGGTCCCAACTCGGCTCGAATCTTTTTCGGCAGATGGAGCTTCAGTTGGGCCCAGAGCGGCATCGCTTCCCGGAACGACCGGAAGCCCGCAGGGGCATAGGCGAGATAAGTCTCGAGTAGCCTTTCGAATTTTACCTGCGGCTTCTCGTAGAAGACAACAGCGTCCACGTCGGCTGCTTTTAACCCTGCTTCTCTCAGGCAGTAGCTGAGAGCTAAATTCGGGAAATCGGGATCATGTTTGCGACGTGAAAACCGTTCCTCCTGGGCAGCAGCGACGATGTCGCCATCCTGAATCAGCGCCGCAGCGGAATCGTGATAAAAGGCTGAAATACCTAAAATCGTGGTCATGATGCCTTGGTTTATTCCCTGATGGGCGACAATGGATGAAAACGCTTCAAATGGACATTTCCCGTTTCAGGTGATCGGCAAGACGAAGTGTCATGGCGATAATAGTCAAAACAGGGTTGGCATATCCACTGGTAGGAAAAACCGACGGTCCGGCGATGAACAGATTTTGCACACTATGCAGACGGCAATCCGCATCAACCACACCGTGTCGGGGGTTGGGATGCATCTTCGTTGTGCCCATATAATGGTAGCCTCCTTCGAGGTTGGTAGGAATCTCCTCTCCGCGCATTTCGCTGTAAAATCGGCCTAAACCCGCGCTTTCGAGAGCTTCGGCCAAAATCTGTTGGGTCCGAACGGCACTGCGAATATCTTGAGGCGCAATATGCCAACTCAGTTTGGCGCAGAGCTGACCAAAGACGTCGCGATCCGAACCCAGAGTGACGCGGCTTTCGGGGTTCGGAGTTTGTTCCATCATGTTAGCGAAGTGATAGACTAAGATCTCCTCGTTCCCTAATAACCGATTCCGCACTTTCCTCGCGCCGGCGATTGCGATCTCATGAAGACCGCCCGCGATATTCTTCAAATGTCGCTCAACACCACCAGGGCTTTGGCCGTGTAAAACTGCCGAAGCAAATGTCCTAAACGACTCGACGCTGGCAAGATCAGGCCGGCGCGACTTGAAAGGATCCGGCATTCGCCCCGGAATGAGCTGCACGTTTTGGTTCAATAGTCGCTCGCGACGTAACACGGATTCCGCGAGGGCCAATTTTCCGATAACTGCGACACCCTTGACCGAATGAATCTCATTATAAAGGGCGGTGGACTGGAGAAGAGCGCCGTCATTTGGCACGAAAATTCCCTGCCAGAAATGAGGGTGCTCCATAAAAAAGCGGCCGACCAAATCATTTTCATTACCCAGACCGTTTGGCGTGGACTTTCTCGAGAGCAGAAGCAAGCGCGGGATCTCAATGCCTCCGCCAGCAAGGATAAATAACTTGGCGCTGACGTTGAAAGATGTCCCATTTAATGTAGCGACCCGCGACCGCGTGATTCGATCCGGAATAGAGGGGGTTTCAAGGTCGAGCACGTCGGCGTGCAACAAACTGGTAATATTATTGGCGCGGGAAACCTCCTCCGTGTATCCCAGCGCGAGAGTATCGCGCGCGACAAACTTATAGATGATCGTTTGCACTCGGTCATCCGACAGTGCCAGGGCTCGATTGGGCTGATCCTGCCAGTCATCGACCTCAAACGAAGTTGGTTCAACGTGGCAAATCGCTTGCGCCTTGTCGTAATAAGGATCGAGATGGGTCTTCGGAAATGGCCAGCCACTGCCGGGCACCCAATCTCTCTGTTCGAAATCGATCGGATCAAGGGGACGCAAACGGGCGCCGAATCGATCGCCGTCGATCGGCACATTCCACTGGTGGGTCGAGCCCCCGAATCGTCGGGCGCGTGCCATTTTGGGCCCGGCATAGGGGAGACCTCCGTTTTGGCAATATGGAGGGGAGTCTGGGGCTGCGGGTTCCGCGTCCCGACCGCCACTTTCGAGCAGACAAATCCTCACTGAAGTTCCAATGAACTCGCGAGCGAGGACGAGTCCAGCCAAGCCGGCGCCGACAATACAAATATCGGCTTCAATTTGCGCACCGGTCGATACCGATCTCGCGTCAATAATCATAAAATTCCGTTGGACCCAAGATGAGGCTTCCTCCTAACAGAGGGCTTCAGCGCCTGCTTCAGAGCGGAAAGCCTGCCATCAAGATGTTTTCGATCAAACCTGGTAAGGACCCCTCTCCATCCGATTTCACCGTGAAATCGCTCCAAGACATACTTAATCGCCTCAGCCAAATCAGAGCGGCCGATTTGTTCCAAAGGGACGATGAGTTCAGGCCAAAAGCGAAAATTCTTTCGATGTAGAATCACGCGCTCTTTGATCACCGCCCCTGAAAGTTCGGTACCTGGGAAAGCGCGAGTTTTGTCGAGCGCGCCTACCGCCAGTAACCCAAGCATTGTCCGAATGCATTTTTCGCATTGCCCACAGTTCAGTCGGTCTCGCTGATATGCACTAGTCACATTGCAGACTCGAATGTACTGAAGACCCATATCCCAATTCGCAAGCAGCCGGATTTTTTCAAATCGCGAAAGCGCTGACCCGTCGTGGTAAATTCGCATCTGTTCACTGCTGTAGAATGGATCCAGGATGGGATGCGAGGCCACTCGATGCAGATTCGGAATATCAAAACTTGCAGCGATCGTCGCAGAGCTAAGCCGGCCCGTTAGGCCGTGGGCCACAGCTGCCAAGACCGCGCCCTCAAAGACGTCGATCCAAAAATCCCAATCCTGTTCCAGCGTGCGCTCGTTTGTATAAACCGGAAGCAACGTGATGCCAGTGTGGTCGGCCAGTTGCGATAACCATTCAGAAACAATTTTGAAGTCTTCGTTACGATCGACTTCTAGTCCGAAAATCAAAAGGCCATCTTTAAAGGACCCGGGATGCGTCGACGGAAAATTAAGTTGATTCATTCTTAGCGTCGCCAATGAATCAATCCCTCCAGTTAGAAAGAAAGCGGCTCGATCCGGCGGGCGGTTGCCGGGGTGAACTCGCGGTTTAGCCTCTATTTGAACTAGGTCGCGTGGCAGTCGATACCAGTGTTTGATCACAGCCATTGTGCTGATCACACCAGCCCGCAAGACCGGGCATAACTCATCGTCCAAGACGATTCGCCTTTCGCCGTGCCATAAGGCGGGCATCACAGTGGCGGCAAGGAATGCCTCAGTCCCAGCCGAGAGAGCATCGCCAAACTGCTCGTCGACTTCGAAATAGATCTCCTGGGAAGGCCGCGCACAATCCTCCCACAAGACTTCGGCCGTGATCCGAGTCCGTGCGCCGGCATTTCCTTTCGTAATGTGCTGAATCTTCATTTTTCTTACTCAACGGCGACTAGTCGAGCGTGGCGATCAGCGCCTCTGGCCCAGCAGGAGGAATGGGTTCTGATCGAAAAGGCGGCGACACTAATACTGCCGCCTTGTCACAGTTAATGTAAAAACCCCGCGTAGCTCGGATTGGAGAGCTTCACGTGCTTCTGAAGCTTCTCAACCATGTCGGCTTTAGGTAAATTCCTCAGACAAACGTGCGCCCATACGTCCAAAAGGAGCATCTTCCATTTGAGCCAGTGAGGCGCGCGCCCGAAAAACAGGTCCTGTTCCTCCCGCCCCAACTCAAACGTGTCAGCGATGAATGAGTTTTCGAAGAATTCGGGATCAATCGTCATCCGCTCCTCCGAGTAGGCGTTTATCGGAAACGGCTTTTTGTCCTGTTCGGATAAGTTGGCCGGAAGATAGCGCTCGGCCACCTTGCGCACTACCCATTTATCCCGGAAGAGATAATGCGCTTTATCTCGTGCGCTCCACGAAAACCGTATTTTATGACGACGAGGCAAGTTAATTGCGAGTTTGGTCAATCGCGTGTCCAAAAATGGGAACCGCGCCTCTACGCTTGCCGCCATGCCCATCGTGTCGTTCCGATGCAAAAGCGCGCGGAGGTTGTAAC
>JBEEGU010000192.1:0-2934 GCA_041167025.1 Verrucomicrobiota bacterium | reverse complement strand
GTCGAGGAGCGGGATCGCTTCTTGTAATTCCGCTTTAGTCCCGGACCTGGCCAGCATTCGCACCTGCAGTTCTTCACTGTCGAGCCGGTGCCGGTGATCGCCGCGGATCGCACCGGATTTTTGTTCAAGAAGGCGTAACACAGAATCGCGCTCGCCCAAGACGGTAGCGGCCTTGATGGCACAGAGCACGAGGCGACTATTATCCGGTTGTTTCTCCAGGCCAGCCTTCGCCGCGTTCCGGACTGTCGTCAAACTGGCGCGCGCGCCTGTTTTGTCACCAGCCAGATCCTGCAGTTCTCCGTAGTAGAAGCGATTGACCAGCCAATCGTATCCGCGCTCGTTAGTTTGCGATAACCGCTGAAACATTTCGAGCGCCGGTTTTGAATCGCGCCGCAGTTTAGCCTGGTGCCATACTGCGGCATTGACCTCGTAATCCCCTGGTTGGGGGTTTAGCCTGCTCACGATGGATTGAGCGTCGTCGAGCTGGCCCTGCGCCTGCAGAATTTCCGCCTTGGCCGCAAGCAACCGTTGGTCGTTAGGCTGAATTTCCAGGCCTTCCTCGATCATGCGGTCTGCTGTGGCGAAGTCGCGCAGGTTCATGGGAATCTGCACCGCCCAGGACCGGGTCAGCACATCGCGTGGATTCAACGCGATCGCTTCGTCCCATGCCTCGGCGCTCTTTTGCCATTCGCCCAGGCGCGCACTGGCAAAGGCCAGAAGTTGAAGAACCTCGAAATTGCCGGGCCAGGTCTGATGAGCCTGCTCCATGAGATCGGCAGCTCCCCTGTAATCATGCAAGACTAACTCATCGAAAAAACCTCGGGCCAACTCTGTCTCCGGAGCTTGCCCTTGCAAGCGTTCGGCTTCCGCGATTGCTCTTTCCGCCATGGCCGCGCGGGCCGGCGTCGTATCATGCACGGAGTGGAGAATCGACTGAACTCTTCCCAAACCCGCCCAGGCAAGCGCGAACTGCGGGTCGAGATGCACCGCTTCTTCGTAGGATTTCGCGGCGTCGAGCAACGATTGTTCGTTAGCGCGCCACAATTGCGTGTTCCCGCGCAAATAACAGGAGTATGCGTCGGCATTATTCGTCGGCTTTTGCGCAAGAGCTGCGTTTTCAACGCCGGTTAATGTGGCGTTGAGCGCGGATGCGATGTTCTGCGCCACTTCTTTTTCAACCCCGAAAATGTCGTTTAGTTTGCGATCGTAACTTTCCGCCCAAACATGATTGTCCGTCGCGGCACGAATGAGCTGAACGTTGATGTGCACTGCGTCGCCAGCTTTTTGCACACTGCCTTCGAGAATGTTGGCTACGCCTAACTGGCGCGCGATCTCGCGGAGATTTTTCGGAGTATGAGTGAGATGCGCGGTGGAGGTACGGGAAATGACTTTAAGTGCACCGACTTTAGCCAGGCGCGTAAGGATTTCATCCTGGATGCCTTCGGCGAAAAATGCGTTCTCCTTATCGCTGCTGAGATTCTGAAACGGCAAAACCGCAATCGAGGTAGCTGGCGGAGACGCTACGCTGGTGCGCCCAAACTTTTGATCAGGACGAACAGCCTCCCGCGATGGCATTTTTGCCGCCAGCCGCTGAGCCGTGTAACGGCCGACGAAGAATAAACCCATCGAGAAGACCGCGCCGATGATAACAACGTAGATCCAGGTCTTGCCCCGTGAATGTTCGTTGGCGGCGTCAGCAATGGCGGTTCGCTTAATTCCTGTCGGTGTCAGCTCGAACAGCCATGCGAAACCTGCGGCAATAGGGAAACCAAGGATGAGCAGGAGGACCAGTAGACGAATCGCCCAATTTGGCACGTCGAACACTGGAAAAAGCTGGGCTATTCCCTGGGCAAGGGCCCATCCGGCAACGATGTAGGCGAACGCAACTTTGTGGACGTTGCGCCGCTTCAATTCGCCAAGGAAATTTATGCCGTTTGATTGCCGGGAGTCGGGTTCTTCAGGAACCTCGGTCCGGTGAGGCCCGGCCGGAACTTCCATCCGTGTTTCGGCCGACCGATGTGAGATCTGGCCTGGCACGGACGGCGTCGATTTCAAGTTTACGTCAGGTCCGGTTTTTTGTGCCGTACCCGAGGCTCGCGATGGATAGTTTGGGGTCAAGGCGGGTGAAGAGGGTGCGAGGTGTGGGCGAACGATCAGGCCGGTCTCATGGTTTGACAGTTAGCGAAGCGGCACGTTGAAGTTCCGCAGATCGCGTGGTTAAGATTCCGTTTGGAGGCAGTGACGAGGGAGAAGTCAAACAATGACCGCAGATCTCCCCAGTGATACGACCTGCGCGGCTTCACCGTGACGCCCGGCTGGATCAATTCGCTTGTCCAAATGAAGTGGACCTTCGGCTTTGATGGGAAGAATCAGCGCGCTGACGAGAATCGACGACACTCAAAGTTTTTCATGAGTGCCGGGGAGACTAATAATTGGAATAAAGGTGGTTGCCTTAAAATGCGGCAGTTACAATTTTGAACAGGTATCCGCGCAGAATCAAACTGTTCATCATCGTTTTCTGGGGTCGCGAACAGTTCGTTAAGGTCAGTCCACAAATTTGCCCGGAAAGCTTCGGGGATTGGAGGTTTTCAGAGTCCACTTCATTAACCATCAAGCTTCAGGATCAGACTGCAGCAGGTCACGCCCGCTTCCGCTTTCTGTAACTCGGAGACATCAACCGTCTTTACACGGATCCCGCGCTCCTGGAGCAACTCGCGCGTTTTGGGAAAAGAAGTCGGAATGATCACAATATTCTGAATCAACAGTGCGTTCGCTCCCGAGGGCTCTTCCTCCGGAACATCCAGCAATTCAAATCCGCGCAATGGCTCCGTATCGATCCAGGACCGATTCAGGAGGATGGTGTTCCTCCCAATGTATGAGCATGCGCTTTTTAAATGCAGGCAGCCCCTGACTTCAATGGCCCTCACCTCATAG
>JBEEGU010000191.1:0-3527 GCA_041167025.1 Verrucomicrobiota bacterium | reverse complement strand
ATCTTCCAGTAGACGAAGACAGGCTTGGCATCTTCTTGAGTGTAAAGACGATCGTACCCGTTCCCCTGCACCTTTGGCGCTTTTTCCAGACGCTCTTTAGTGGCATCGAGAATCCATTTCGGCTTATTGCCCTCTTTCGAGATGTGAAATGCCATCCACGGCACTGCGACCCGGGTCGCTCCAATTCCCAAGAAACCGCCGACCTCCAGAATCACGAATCGGACGTGACCTGAATCGGGCTCAATCAGGACCTCCTCAATTTCGCCAAGATCCTGGTTTTGCAGATTTCTGACGTGTGTTCCCTTAATTTCAGAGGCTTGAACCAAAGCGGGGAAATCGCCGCCATGCTTTTTTGATCCCTGGGCAACGGATGCGCCAACACAAAGAAATGCCAGAGCCATGGTGGCTCCTAACCAACTAGCTGTTGTTTTCATTAAACGGGAATCGCAGCATCATGCGCAAATTCCGGGTCCTTTTCGGTGCGGGGCGAGTGCGCGACGGCTTTGCCTCGCAGAAGTCGCCCTCTTGCTTAGAAAAACGCCACTTAAGTTACCGACGCGGCCGCTGCGTTTCGATCGAACTTTGAACGACAAGTAAATTTCGCAGACGCCAAGAAATAGAAAGGATGCCGCATGACCTTTCCCTGGAACATCGTTAACAAAAATATTCCACCGGAAGAATTGCGCCCGATCGTTGAGAAAAAATTACGGCCGAAGATGGCCAAGCTGGAAAGGTACCTCAAACATTTCCCCCCAAACGCCGTTCATTTGCAAATCACTCTTGAGGAAATTTCCAGGAAATCGCTCTACACGGTTACGCTCAACTTGCGAGTGCCCTCGAACATTTTGCACGTTGAAAAAACTGCGCAGGTGCTGATCGAGGCCTTCGACGACGCGTTTAAGCTGTTGCTGCGCGAATTGAAATCGTTCAAGGCTACGTTACGCGGCGAGAAATTTTGGAAACGAAAGGAACGCCGCAAGGAATTGCATGAAAGGAAAGCCAGCGGATTCGCCATCGAACCGCAGCGTAACAAAACCGGACCGCAAAAATATCAAGACTTGGTGCGCGATCTTTTCCAGCAACACCGCGCAGAATTGTTACATCATATTCGCCGCCACATTCGTCAGGATGAACTCGCGGGCGATTTGCCGCGAAATTCTATCGATGCCGGTGAAATATTGAAAGCGGTGGGTCGTCGTGCCGTAACTGACGCTGCGGAAGGCCCAGGGGAAACAAACTGGTTGCTCTGGTTTTACCATCTCATACATCGGGAACTGACGCGCCGCCGGCTTTCACACAAGAAAGGCAGCAAAGAAAATGTTCGTGATCAAACCCAGACTTCGTCTGCGCCGGCGGAACGAAATGGGCAGCGATGCCTTCCTTCCGCCTGAGTTCTTTCCGGAAAAAGACGTCATGTTGCACCTTGAACAAGACATTCGGAACTGGCCGCGAGATGAGCGGGAAGTTTTTGAACTTTATTTTGTTGAAGGGCTGGAGCCGGAAGAAATTGCGATGGTCATGAATCAATCGCGAGAAAAGATTCAAGAAGTTCTGGCGTCCATCCAGCAGCGAATGCGCGAACAGACATTGGAAAAACAAGCTGTCGCATGACCACTCCTCAGGCTGATGATCGCGGATTACTCGTGAGTTGCTCGAAATGCGGACAGCGCAACCGGATGATGTACAAACGTCTGGGACAAACCTTCCGCTGTGGCAGATGCCAGACTGAATTGCCGCCGCCGAAAGAACCGATCGATGTAAAAAGCGATCTGGTTTTCGATAAACTGACGACCCACTCCGCATTACCGGTGCTGGTCGATTTCTGGGCGCCGTGGTGTGGTCCATGCAAGATGGTCGCACCGGAGCTTGTCAAAATAGCGGCGGAAACCGCCGGTCATTTCATTGTCGCCAAGGTGAACACGGAAGAGATCCCATCCCTGGCTCGCCGTTTTCGTATCAGCGCCATTCCTACAATGGTAATTTTTCGATCGGGTTTGGAGATTGCGCGGCAGGCGGGCGCAATGCCGGCTTCCTCCATTCGAAAATTTCTTGAGCAGGCGCAGCCGGTTCACACATAAGTCGCCAACCTATTTGCGATGAAAAGAGGAAAGCAACGCACCCGCGCCGGTGGTCAAACGAGGAAAGACACGATGCGCGCGGCGGCGATTGATCGGTTTGGTCCGCCGTCGGTTCTCAAACTTCACACCGTTCCCATTCCCGAAGCCGGACCGAACGACGTGCTCATCGCGATCCATGGCGCAGGTGTCGGAGTGTGGGACGCAGATATTCGTCGCGGATGGTGGCCCGAAGGCCGCCCGAAATTTCCGCTCGTGCTTGGGACCGACGGTGCCGGAGTGGTCGTTACCAAGGGATCGCGCGTCCGGCGTTTCCGTGTCGGCGAAAAAGTCTGGGCTTACGAATTCATCAATCGAAAGGGTGGCTTCTACGCCGAATATGTCGCGGTGAACGCCAGCCATGTCGGACAAATTCCGCGTCGGCTCGATCTTATTCACGCCGGCGCCGCGGTTGTTACCGGATTAACCGCCCTCCAGGGAATTGACGATCAACTCGGCGTCCGATCGCGAGAGACGGTCTTGATTTTCGGGGCATCCGGCGCCGTCGGATCACTCGCCCTTCAATTTGCGAAGCGCCGCGGGGCGCGGGTCATCGGAACGGCTCGGGGCCGTGCGGCGACAGCGCTTGTTCGGAAACTTGGCGCGGACGCTATTGTGGACACGTCCCTCAAAGACGTTCGCGAAAAACTGCGCGCGTTTGCACCGGATGGCCTTCATGCCGTCCTAGCATTGGCGGGCGGGAATGCCCTCGAACAGACGCTCGATGTTCTCCGTCCCGGCGGGCGCGTGGCCTATCCGACCGGTGTTGAACCCAAACCCCGGCGCCGTCCAAAAATCCGGATCACGTCATACGACGCGGAGGCCAGGCCGCGGCACTTCGCAAAGTTAAAACGCGCGATCAGCGAAGCTCATGTTCAAGTGCCAATCGCCGCGATATATCCACTCGAGCAGGCGTGGAAGGCGCATCAACGACTGGGAAAGGGGCACGTTCTCGGAAGGATTGTGTTGAAGGTCCGCCGCGAAAATTCCTGAAAAATCCCGGAATGAATTTGGCCAAGATCAGCGCCGTGGCGAAAACGCTACCGTTGCCATCAGGAAAGCGGATGCCGGTTTTGGGGCAGGGGACGTGGCTAATGGGAGAAGATCATGCCCAGCGTGGAATTGAGATTGCCGCTTTGCGACTCGGACTGGACCTAGGTATGACATTAATCGACACCGCCGAGATGTACGGCGAAGGCGCGGCCGAAGAATTGGTGGGTGAAGCAATCGCTGATCGTCGGGCGGAAGCTTTTCTGGTGAGCAAAGTTTATCCGCACAACGCAACTTGCGATGGGACGGTGGCGGCGTGTGAGCGGAGCTTGCGCCGCTTGAAGACTGATTACCTCGACATTTACTTGCTGCACTGGCGCGGTTCGGTGCCCTTGGCCGAGACGCTGGCGGGCTTCGTGCGCC
>JBEEGU010000190.1:0-3352 GCA_041167025.1 Verrucomicrobiota bacterium | reverse complement strand
AAAAGGGGAGGCGTTAGGAATCAAACCGTGCGGACTCGGAGCGCGTGACACGCTGCGTTTGGAAATGTGTTATCCGCTGAACGGTTCGGACCTTTCGCCCGAACGCAATCCGCTCGAGGCAGGGCTCGGATTTTTTGTCGACCTGACCAAACCGCGCTTTGTTGGACGTGAAGTGTTACTCCAGGTGAAGGAGAAAGGACCGGCTCAAAGACTCGCGGCCTTCCGCATGGAAGGAAAAGGCCCTCCACCGCGGCCGCATTACGCCATTTTCCAAAATAATGAGCGGCTCGGCGAAATCACCAGTGGCACGTTGTCGCCGAGCTTGAATTACGGTATCGGCATGGCATACCTGTCCGCATCATCCGCGAAGGTCGGCCAACAAATTGATATCGAGATTCGCGGACAAAAGTTTCCTGCCACCATCGAAAAGAAACCGCTCTATAAAAAATCATGAATGTTCCGGACGATCTGCTTTATACCGAGTCGCACGAATGGATTAAGCGGGAGGGCGACAATATTCGCATCGGCATCACCGACCACGCCCAAGCCGAGTTGACCGACGTCGTCTACGTCGAGCTTCCGAAAGCCGATCGCCAGGTCAATGCCGGGGAAGCGATCGCCGTAGTCGAATCAGTCAAGGCGGCGAGTGACATTTATGCTCCGGTTAAAGGAACGGTGGTGGATGCGAACAAAGCCTTGGAAGGCAATCCGGCTTTGATCAACACCGATCCGTTTGGCCAGGGCTGGATTTATGTTCTCAAGATCGGCGACGAAGCCGAGCTGACGAAGTTGAAGGACGCCGCCGCGTATCGAAAGCAGATCGGTTGATAGGTCTGGAGGTTTGGTCAATCGCTACCGGGAGCGAATCCTCTGCAGGTAGCGGCGATTGAACTCAATCGCATCTCATCGCGCGCGCGCAGCTTTAGCCGTCAATCCTTACCGAACAAGAGCTGCTCGACGCCGCGTAAAACCTCTTCCACCCGAATGGGTGCAGCAAAAAAGCTGTAGCCGCTCAGGATGCCGCCGGACACCATTTGGCTCTCTGGCTTGAGGCTGCTCAAACAAACCAACGGGGTCGCGCGCAGGCTCGTATCGGTCTGCATTTCACGAGTCAACTGTTCCCGGTCGGGGCTGGATGTCATGGTATCGAGTAAAATAAGATCGGGCTGAAAGCACCGCGCCGAATGCAGAGCGAACTGACTGTCGTGTTCCTCTTTGATCCAGTATTTGCCGGTCTTTTCGAGCGCACGTTTGATCAGGCGAGTCACGCCTGGTTCGCGATCGATCAGGAGGATTTTTTTGGGGAACGTCGTCACAGTGGGCAGGCAGACATTCAGCATCGGATGTGCCATTTTCCCCGCGGGTGATCTCGAAACCTCAGTCGGACCGCAAAGGTGAACAGACGAGACAAAGACAACCGCCCCGTCGGGTGAAGCCGACAAAACTGCGGAGAAGTCGCCCTTTTTACTTTGGCAACGATGTGCTTAGTTCCAGTTTGCCTATGAGCACAAAGGCCAAACCGGCCGGAACGGACTTGAACTTTGAAACAGCCATGGATCGGCTGGAAAAAATTGTGGAGCAAATGGAGTCAGGTCAGTTGCCATTGGAAGATCTTATCGTTCGTTATGAGGAGGGGATGAACCTGGTCAAGGTATGCCAGGAACGCCTGACCAGTGCCGAGCAAAAGATTGAAGTGATCACACGCAATAGCGCAGGCAAGCCGGTCGTGAAGGAATTTGAACCGTCCAGTGAATCCAAGAGCGATAATAAATTAACAAATGGAGAAGAAAACCAAAGTGACGAAGTCCGCCTCTTCTGACACTGCGCCGCCTAAGCGCTTCCTTGACGGTATTCGTTCGCCCGCAGACATCAAAGCGCTGCGCGAACAAGATTTGCCGCAGCTGGCGCAGGAGGTTCGGGACGATTTAATCAAGGTGCTCTCACAGACCGGAGGGCATCTTGGCCCGAATCTCGGTGTAGTCGAGCTGACCATCGCGTTGCATCGTGTTTTCGAGACACCGCGGGACCGGTTCGTTTTCGACGTGAGTCATCAGGGTTACGTACACAAAATGTTCACCGGACGGCTCGATCGGATTGCTACAATGCGTCAATACGAAGGGCTGAACGGTTTCCTTCTGCGCACGGAAAGCGAACACGATTGCTACGGCGCCGGACATGCCGGCACCGCGCTTTCGGCTGGACTTGGAATGGCGGTAGGCCGTGACCTGCGTGGCGGCGACGAACACGTGGTGGTGGTCGCCGGGGATGCTGCCTTTACCTGTGGAATCAGTTATGAAGCGCTGAACAATGCACGATCCCAAACTAAGCGATTCATTGTTGTCCTGAACGATAACGAATGGTCGATCGCAAAAAATGTCGGAGCCATCGCCAATTACCTGAACAACATCGCGACCAGCCCGCTTTACGCTCATCTGCACGAAAAAGCAGGCCGGTTCATCCAAACCATCGCCGGTAAAAGCGCTCTCGAGTTCGCACACAAGGTCGAGGAAGGTGTTAAGAACCTGCTGGTCCCGAGCGTAATTTTTGAAGAACTGGGCCTGCGCTATTACGGGCCGATCGACGGCCATGACGTCGGTCTGCTGACCCGCACGTTCGAATTCCTAAAGACACAGGATGAGCCTGTCCTGCTTCACATTCTGACCAAGAAAGGGAAAGGTTATGAGCCCGCGATCGCGAAGCCGGACAAGTTTCACGGTCTGGGCAAATACACGATCGAAAGTGGCGAAACCGCGCCCGCCCCAACCCCGACATATTCCGAGATTATCGGTAAGACCCTCGCGAAATTCGCCGACTCAAACCAGAAAATCGTGGCCATTACCGCGGCCATGCCGAGCGGAACGGGTCTTGGCTTTTTTCAAGCCAGGCATCCCACGCGATATTTTGATGTCGGCATCGCGGAGGAACACGCTGCGCTTTTCGCCTGCGGTCTGGCGACGCAGGGTCTGAAACCTTTTCTGACAATCTATTCCACGTTCATGCAGCGCGCCTACGATATGATTATTCACGATATCGCGTTGCAGAATCTGAATGTGGCGCTTTGCATGGATCGCGCGGGCCTCAGTGGCGACGACGGACCGACTCACCATGGGCTTTTTGATATTGGTTATCTGCGACACATCCCGAACTTCGTGCATATGCAGGCGAAAGATGAAGATGAATTCGTCGACATGCTTTGGACGATGGCAAATTATGACTCGGGACCAATCGCCATCCGTTATCCGCGGGGCGCTGGTACTGGGGCAAAACCGAAGGAGTCACCCAGACTGCTCGAAATCGGAAAAGCCGAAGTCGTCCAGCACGGCCGCAACGTTGCCATATTCGGCCTCGGCAA
>JBEEGU010000189.1:0-2543 GCA_041167025.1 Verrucomicrobiota bacterium | reverse complement strand
GGCCGCAAAACAGGCTGATGCCGCCACAAACGACACGATCGCGGTTACTGCTGCAATTCTCGTCTTAATCATGCGGGATTGCGGCAGAACTGCTGCGAGACGTCAACACTAATCAAATGCGGGACGCGATTGTTACGGTTTCGCGATCGTTAGGGTATCGCCAGCCGGTAAAACTTCTTCGAACCCGCGCTTGTGTCGTCGTACAAGATATTACCCATTGCATCGGCAGTCACATTGACAGAGGTCGTGAAGCCAGCGGCCAAAGAAAGTGATGTTTGAACCTTGTAGACGGTGTTCGCCACACCCTGCCCTTGGAGATGAACGGTGTTTGCAGCGGGATGTGTGATCGCGAGAATTTGGGGAATGACCTTAATCCAAATCGGGTGGATAAGGTTCGAGTTGTGGAAGGTGTTGCCGGGCCCGGGTGTGTAATTCTGAAGCGGCAGCTGGTCGAAGGGCGACCCGAAATTGTAAATCGGCACCGCAGCAATCGCGTCCATGACCATTAAGCCTGAGCTATTGATGATCCGGCCGAAAACGGTGAATCCGCCGTTTTGGGTATCCAGATTAGCGGCATTGGCGTCTGATTCGTTAAAAAACCACTGGTTCGTCGCGCTATTCGGATTACCGGCAACTTTGGCCATGGCCAGGGTGCCACGCGTATTTGAGACGTGGAATTCGTTCACCACAGCCGGGCCCTGGGGGACGTTGATTATTTGGCCGTTGACGAGTTTGTAGCCTCCGCCTTGGATGACGAAGTTCGGGGCGGAACGGTGGATAAAACTATTGTCATAATCTCCCCGGTTTACGTAGCCAAGGAAGTTGATCACGGTATTCGGAGCGAGATTTTGCAATAGCACGACATCGATATCGCCGAGCTCGGTGTGGAAACGCGCGATCGGATTGGTTTGGCCGACGAGCGCATGGGAAAAGGCGGTCAACGCCAGACAACCGACAAGCCACCATGATTTCATGCGATAGAGGCGGCCGCTGGCGAGGAATCGTGATGGGTTGGTCGTAGTAAAAGGCATTTTCGGGAGCACATCTTACTAGACGGCGGTAAATTATGCAATCGCTTCGCGCGGTGAGAAAATTCGAAGCAAACGCTCAACTTCCAACCTCAACTGAAGAGAGCAGCATAGCGACTTTGAACAATTTGAGCTGCGCTCACGTCTCTTTTGCAGGGTTCGGCAATGTCGATTCAGAAGAGACAGCGGATGATACCGGGACGCGGCATTGCCGTGTTCCTCCTTCTGGTCAGCTCGTATGCGCTGGGCGCCGATAATTCGCCGGACACAGCGGCGAAGTTCTTGGCCGGCCTGGCAGTACCGGCCGCGCCCATGGAAGGACAGACGAGCGAAAATCCGTGGATCAATCATTCACTCGAACTCGATCGGGCCTGGAAACGCACCGAGCAGCAGCAGCTGCCGGTTATCGCAAACTGGGCTCCCGAGTTCCTCGGCCGCGCGTATCAGGAAAACACCACTTTGTTCTACATGTTCAGCGGACCGGACTTTCTTTATGCCCACGCCTTCTTTCCCAACGCGCGCACTTACATTCTTTGCGGCACAGAACCGGTCGGTGCACTCCCAGATCTGACCAAGATTCCACCTGAAGCGCTCCCCGCCGTGCTGGCGAACATAAGGAAGTCGCTGGAGTCGGTGCTGAACTGGAGCTTTTTCATCACCAAAGACATGAAGACTGATCTGGGCCGCACGTACCTGAGCGGCACTCTGCCACTTCTCTATGTCTTTCTCGCGCGGACTGGGTGCACGATTGACTCTGTCACCGCATTGACAATTGACGAATCCGGAGCAGTCGGCGAAAACGAGAAAGGCGAACCCGCGCAGTCGGGAACTGCGCCGGTAGACGGCGGTGCGGCTAGGGTAGCTGGCGCGAGCGGGGGAAACGCGAGTGATCAAACGCCCGGAGTGCGGATCGTGTTCACCAGTTCGTCCGGATCCTCACAAACCTTGTACTATTTCTGCAGCGACCTGTCAGATGACGGCGTCAAAGCGAAGCCAGGATTCTTACGCTTCTGCGAAGAGCAAGGTCATGGAGTCAGTTTGCTCAAAGCCGCGTCATACCTGATGCACGAGCCAGGATTTCTCCGGGTCCGCGACTTTCTGCTCGGACATAGCGAGATGATCGTGCAGGACGATTCCGGCATTCCGCTGCGGTTTTTCCGAGGACAGGAGTGGGACGCGCGCTATTGCGGTCAATACACCGGTCCGATTGAGGTGTTCAAAAAGTACTGGCAATCGGATCTGGCGGATGAATACGCGCGCAACGCTTCTGCGGTTCTCCCATTTGGTTTCGGTTATCATTGGCAGCCTAACCGATCGGATCTGATGATTCTCACCAGACAAAAAACGAACATCAGTCGCGCCCGGCCCGACGGCCGGCGCCTAACGGCGCTCAGCAGTGCGCGCAGTAAGGGGAGCGGTCAGTTCACTGATGCAGCGCAATAGTGCTACTGATTTCGCTTTCCAATTTTCCTGAACGATGGGACCGCACCGAACCTAAATCTTAACGGTCAGCCC
>JBEEGU010000188.1:0-2923 GCA_041167025.1 Verrucomicrobiota bacterium | reverse complement strand
CTTCTTGCACACTCCCGCTTTCGGAGCAGTGCCGGTGTGGGTAAAAATCTTATGCGCACTCACCATGGCCGCAGGTACCGCGGCCGGTGGTTGGCGCATCATCCGCACCCTTGGTCACCGCATGGTCAAGTTGCAGCCTGTGCACGGTTTCGCCGCCGAGACCAGCGCGGCGCTGATTATCCAGGCCGCCAGTATCTACGGGATTCCTCTTTCGACCACGCACGTAATCTCGACATCGATTATGGGCGTAGGCGCGGTCAAAAGATTCAGCGGAGTCAAATGGAGCGTGGTTGAGCGGATCGTTTGGGCCTGGATCTTCACCCTACCCGTCGCCGGCCTTATCGGATTTATTCTGGCGCGCGCAGCCGCAGCGTTTTGATCGGGATTCCGTACGGGGAGCTCTCAGCGCTTCCCTGGGAAGGCAATGCCTTTCCCTACAAGGTTAGATCTTGATGTCGATCCAGCCGTTACGCGCCCGCGAATCGGCTACCGCTTGCACGACGCGCATATAGCGCCGGCCTTCTACAAAATCAGGCTGCGGCCGAACGCGACCCTTCGATTTCACCGCGGCGAGAAAATCTTCTTCGACCCGCCAATCTCGGTCGAGATCTGCCGGTATCTCGAGCGTTTCCAGCTTCTTGTCGCCCGCTTTTCCAACTCGGACCACATCGGTCGAAAAATCGTAGCTCAAAGTCCCCTGATCGCCGTAAATTTCGATGCGATCTCCCGGAGCCAGAGCGTTGACGCCGCTAAATTCAAGAACGCCCTCGGCGCCATTCTCGAATCGACACAGGACATTGAGTAGGTCGGGAATAACCACTTCGTAACCTTGCCGAATCGGTTGCAGGACTTTGCCGCGGGCCAAGACTCCGGTGATATCACCGAGCCAGCGCTGCAGAACTTCCACGTAAATCCCAAGCGTCAGCACATTCAATCCGCTGATCTCAATCTTTTGCCGCCAATGCGCCGGTGCATCGGGATTCAGATAATTGCCATTGAAACTTTGCAGGCGCACATCGTGCGGTTGCCCGATAAATTTCTCGGCCAGGAGCTTTTTGACGAGCAGGTCGCCGCGCAATCCAAACGGCGGCGGGCAGAGCATCGTGACCAATTCCGGATAGCGTTTCGAGGCCGCCAGCATTTCTTCCGCCTCGGCTAAATCCATCGACATACGCGCCTGACAAAACACATGCTTGCCGGCTTCGAGCGCCGAAATCGTCACGGCTGAATGCATGTAAGGCGGTGTTCCGATCCAAATAACGTCAAGATCAGGAATGGCTAGCAGATCGGCCCAGTTCCGCATCGGTGTTGCCTGCGGCACATTCTCTTTACAGAATTTTTCCGAACTTTCGTAAGTGGCATTCGAGACAGCCACGATTTCTGCCTCAGGATGCTTCTTCAAGGCGGGCAAATGGCGGGTTCGAACAATTCCTCCCGCCCCAACGATGCCAATCCGCACCTTGTGATTATTTCTTTGGGCCATGATTTAAATAAACAATTACCGTTGCTTCAAACTTTTAGCGTCGGGGCACGAATTAGATTTGACCATGCCCATACCCCCTTGTTCAAGATTCACTTGACCAATCGCGAGACGCGCGGCACCTTTCGCGGCTTTTTCAAAGTATGTCAAAGGTTTGCCGCATTACAGGATCGAGAGCGACACGTGGAAGCGTGATCCACCGCCGCGGTATGGCCAAGAAAAAAGGTGGCGTAGGACGGCACGTAACCAAGAACGTGCTGCGCATTTTCGGACCCAATCTTCACGACCACCGCATCTGGGTGCCGGAACTGAAGAAATTTGTCCGTATCCGCGTCACCGCCCGCGGCCTCAAGACCATTAACAAGAACGGCGCCTATCGGTCCTTGAAAAAGGCCGGCGTGATCTAATCCCGGGTCGTCCGCTGGAGCTTCTTTGTAGCGGCGGTCTCTGACCGTCACGTTTGCCGAGCCAAATCAGTTTGCGGCTTCGCCGTGTGATTTAGCGTCCGCGCAGAGCGCCCGATCGGCTTTCCCGCATAATCCAGTCGCTTGCAGGTCGACCTGACAACCAACCGCCCACCTTTTCGATCTTTATTCCGGCCCGGGCGTTTGGCGATTGGGGTCAATCGCCGGCACTTCATCGAGGACCGTCGTTGTGGGCGCCTGTTCTTCTGCTGAACTGCCCGTGTCCGGCATCACTGCAGCGGCTGCTTCCGTTTCCGCCGGCGCATTTTGTTTCACCGGCGCAACGTCGGTGCCTGAAACCACGGGTGTTTTGTTTTTTTCCCGCGGCAAATCGAGCGAGCCGTCATTGAATTCGATCACGTATCCTTCACTGATTAACCACCTCAAATCCGACGCTAGGGCGAGCTTGCGCGTCTCCGGCTCTTCCCCCTCCTGGGCCTTTAGTAATCTGTCGGCCAGGTCCTTGCGATGGATCCCCGGCGTTGCCGCGAGCGCTTCCAGGATCCCTTTAACCTGGGTGGACACCCCCGTCTGGTCATGATGGAATGACCTGGCCCGAATCGAAGAAACGAACAACATCCCCCGGCGATGCCGGAAAATTTGAAGCCCGGCTTCGCGAAAATTCTTGGCCAACTCCTGCATCATGTTGGAAGGCGAGCGATTTTCCGCGGACCAGGCGTCTTCGATGTGTCGGTTGAGCTGTCGATCCTGGAGCTGCCGACTGCTGGGCCCATCAATCAGCGCTTCTTCCACCGAAAGGATCAATGCTGGCAAATAATTCTGGCGGAAATGCCGCTCCGCTTCGACCGCGTTGGTAAACGCGACCGGCGTTTCATCCAGGGTTGAATACGTGGTCACGTTCCGCGCTTCTTCCTTCCAGCGTTCGACCACAGCGGGATCGCTCACGATTTCGATTTGTCTTTGATACTCGCTAAAACTCATGCGCCGGCTGAAACGCTGCTCGTAGAGGCTTCGCAGC